>PLUZ01000546.1:338-17134 GCA_003162995.1 Methylocapsa sp.
TGCTAACCCTACCGAATGCCCGCGGAGCCTGCCCAACCCGTGCCAAGCTGTAGAGCATACGCCCGGTGCTGAAGAGCCCGCTGTTACACGACGATGCGGCGGCCGTGATTACGATGAAGTTGATGATTCCTGCCCCAGCTGGAATCCCTATCTTGTCTAAAACCAAGACAAACGGGCTTGTATCTGGACTCAATTGGTTCCAGGAGACGAGAGACATGATGACCAGCAGAGCGCCGATATAAAGGACCAGCATCCGGTAAACAACGCTATTGATCGCATGGGGGAGCACCTCCTCCGGGTTCTCGGTTTCGCCCGCAGACACGCCGATCAGTTCCAAACCTTCGTAGGCGAACATAACCATCTGCAGCGGTAAAAGCACACCGAATGCCCCAAAGGGGAAAAAGCCGCCCTGCGCCCAAAGATTCGAGAAGCTTGCTGATTTTCCTAGATCGCCGAATTTGAACACTATGATTGCTAAGCCAGTGACTATCATTGCGATGATAGTGACCACCTTGATCAGCGCAAACCAGAACTCGATTTCTCCAAACAGCTTCACCGTGATCAGGTTTGCAGAGTACAGGAGGCCCAGGGTTATTAGTGCCGGGATCCATTGGGGAACTCCAGGAAACCAGTAATGAACATAGACACCCACGGCGGTGATCTCCGCCATGCCAATGACCACCCACATGAACCAGTAGGACCAACCAGTCATGAATCCCGCCCAAGGCCCGACGAACTCTTCCGCGTAGGTGGCAAAGGACCCAGACACCGGCCGGTAGAGCAGCAGCTCGCCGAGGGCGCGCATGATGAAGAACATGACCAATCCGCCAATGGCGTAGGACACCACCAAACCCGGACCGGCCTTCTGGATCGACATGGCCGAACCAAGAAACAAACCGACGCCGATCGTTCCGCCGATGGCGATCATTTGGACGTGCCGGTCCTTAAGCGCACGGTGGAGGTCTTCTTGCGCGTGCAATTGCACTTCGTCCCGCGACTTTCTCATATCGATCTCAGCCATGATCTGCTCTGTCACGCTGCGACTACCATGGCACAAATGAACCGCCACCTTCAAATGAGGGCGCATACGTCGGCGAACGCCTATACGTGCGGTCATAATACTGACGGTCGTAACGATAGTGAGCTTCCGGATCATGGCGACGCATCTTGATGCCGCCTTGTGGCTCACTGTTCAGGAGGATCACAAAATCCGTGTCTTTGCCGGTCTCGGGGCTCATGCCTTCATCCGAAATGATCAACGAAGATCCAGGCGAGATGATTTCTGAGATGCGGTCGACGATGTCCTGAGGAATCTCAATGCGGTCGAGCGCCGCCATGGCCGGGCCTGCATCCAGCGACATCGGCTCGGCATTGTGACCGTCACGACGTCGCGACTTGCCATTTTGGTCAAGCTGACTCCTGTCCATGGAGATGGCGCTCCAGCGAAGATCGGCCCCGCCGTTCACGTAGTCGAGCACTGTATAGATATGCGTGCCGATGGGATGGTCGGAATCGCGGATCGTGATCGGGCTCTCAAATACGGGCTGAAAGGACTGCCGGACGTAGAGGCGCTGTGTCTTCCGGCTGATGAAGACGGACACCGGCGACATCATGCGCGTCGCCTCTCTTGAAGCTTCCATTGCCGTGACCTTCTCGTCCTCGGCCTCTCTTGCCTCTTCGCGTGCGTGCGCGGCAGCCTCCGTCTTCAGTGGTGCTTCTGCCTTTACGGCGACCAGCTGCGCCTCTGCCTCGGCGATCCTTGCAAGCACTTCGGCCCTCGCCTCCTCGGCCGACTGGATCGCCGCCGGCGTACTTGCGGCCGCGAGCACGCTTTCGGCGGCCGTAAGTTGCGTTTCCGCCCGGTATTTCGCAATTTCCGCAGTGCGCAAGAGCCGCATTGCGTCCATGGTCATTCTTGCCGCGGTCAGCCTGGCCGCATTTGCCTTTCTGGCCGCTGCATTCGCCTCTGCCGACTTAGTGGCAGCGATTGACTTCAACATCACCAGGGACTCTGCTGAGTTAGCTGGTGAGGGCACGTCTGCTTCGGCCGCAGCGGTCCCAGGCGTCACAGCCTGCACGTCAGCGCGAGCAGCGTCCCAGTGCGCGGCTAGCGCCTTGAGCGCTATATCAGCGCGAACCAGTTTTGGCTTGAAAAGGACGGGGTGGTCAATTTCGGCGGGGCGCACGTCGTTTCGGGCCACGATCACCCGCATGCCGATTGTTGTCATGCCGAAGAGACGTTCGGCAAACTCATGTGGCATGCGGACACAGCCGTGAGAGGCGGGGTATCCGGGCAGAAGCCCCGCGTGGAGCGCGATGCCCGACCAAGTAATACGCTGCATGAAAGGCATTGAGGCGTCATCATAGAGGTTGGAGTAGTGTTCCTCCTCTTTTTGAATGACGCTGTAGATACCAGCTGGCGTCTCATATCCGGGTTGGCCGCTGGAGACCGGCGCGCGCAAGATCCAGCCATCCGCATCATAGATCGTGACACGCTGATTGCTGAGCGAGACAATCGCCATGAGGGGCGCCCCCACGGGACGGGCCTCCACAGTCTCGACCCGCTCTGCCTCCCGACGGCGCATGGCGGCGCCCACGGGGTCAGCTAGGCCCATCGCGAGCAGCGCCGCGAGACCGATGATGGCCTGCCTGACGAGCCGCCGCATGGTCGTGCGCCTCATTCGAGAGCAAAAGGAGATCATATAGGAACCAAGGAAGCGAAAATATGTCCCGCAAGGTCGCAGCCGTCAAGCAGCCGAGAAACGTGGATTGAGACCCGCGAGTTGCTTCCGATCCGATTGAATTGAAAGTCCTCCTGAGCTCAGTGCTTGCTTAAAACTCCGGAAGGTCGAAAAGGTGCAGAAATTTTCGCGCACCGCCTCGAAACACAGGAACATCCATCGTCCTCAGTAAATCACCAGAACGCGTGTGAACAGGATGTCAACTGCTGCTGGGAGTTCTTTATCGATCTCCAGAAGGGTGTAAGGGAGGTCGCGGCCTGGCGATTCATTGATGTGTCAGATATCTTTCGCAGATGAGAAATAAAAACCAAAATCTCGGCGGTTCACACGGTCGTCGTTGGTACGCTTATCTCTGGCATGAGTGGAAGGTCGAAAGACTGCGTCCAATTGCTCCAGCTTTCGCTCGGCCGGCTCCGGCGGAGTGGAGCGATAATCGGATAACCGCGGCATGGCTCGGACACGCAACGGTGTTAGTCAATTTTTTCGGGATAAGGATTCTCACTGATCCAGTTCTTTTTCCGCGGATCGGAATTCGGTTGCCTGGACTCACACTCGGACCTAAACGTCTGACCGCGTCCGCGCTGACCGTTCGCGACCTTCCCAAGATCGACATCGTGCTCCTTTCCCACGCGCACTTCGATCATTTCGACATGCGCACGCTCCATCGATTTGATGGTTCCACCACGGTGATCACACCCGGACGGACACGTGATCTGCTTCGTTGGACGCGCTTCCGCGACGTGAGCGAGCTGCATTGGAGTGAAATAAAGTCTGTAACAACGTCTGCCGGCAAGATTGACATCCTCGCGTTCCGAGTGGAACATTGGGGCGCACGGAAGCGAAGCGACACCTATCGCGGTTACAACGGCTATGTTCTTGAGAGAAACAATCGCCGCATCCTTTTCGGCGGTGACACCGCGCTGAGTGATTCGTTTGCGAAATTGCGCGCGTCCGGTCCCATCGATTTGGCGATCATGCCGATCGGCGCTTACAATCCTTGGATTCATTCGCACTGTACTCCGGAACAAGCGGTGCAAATGGCCAATGAAGCCGGCGCTCATTTCATCATGCCGATCCATCATCAAACTTTCCGCCTCAGTTCCGAAGACTTTCGCGAACCGATCGAGCGCTTCCAGGCCGCATTGCATGAGACACCGGAACGCATCGCCCTCCGCGAAATCGGCGAGACATTCGTGCTCCCTTAGATGCCGATCTTTCGTTCCCGCCTGTCCGTCGACTTGCCGGACGCAATCTTTGCCCGCTCGCGCCGGCGTAGCTCAGCAGGTAAAGCAGCGACAAAATCGAATCCGCTTGCCTACGCGGCAGCTGACAGAAACGATGTGTCGCAGCTGCGAACCAGTTTCCAGGAGAGTCGAACCCGATCCCGGCTTCGCGGCTATGCGCCGGTCGGGGCGAATTTAACAGTCTAATGACAAGTAAAACCTACGAAAGTGACAAAGCCTTGGGCATTGCCAAAATCCTTAAAAAGCGGCACCTTCATCCTCGCCAAGGCTGTCATCCGATGTCGGCTCAAAATCCAGCGTAGCGGGAAGGAAAGGATCGTGACGACTCCAGACCAACCGCAGCAATCACGATTGGGGGTCCCCTCGCGCGCCGATTTACACGGCAAGCCAGACGAGCCGCCAGACGGAACAGGACCTTTTCGGTGCCTGCGTTCGGTAAACGCTCGGGCTGCGCGCTGCGGAGTCCTAATGGCGCCGATTGTCCTGACGGCATGTCAGCCGGCCGTCCTCGACCCGCAAGGGCCCGTTGGGCTTGCCCAGAAAATGATATTGGTTGACTCGCTCGCGATCATGCTCGCGATTGTCGTTCCGACGATCACCGCGACTTTTGCCTTCGCCTGGTGGTTTCGAGCCTCCAACGCGAGGGCACACTATCTGCCTAATTGGGTCTTTTCCGGCCGCATCGAGCTCATCGTCTGGAGCATTCCCCTTCTCGTAATCATGCTCCTGGGTGGCGTGGCCTGGATCGCATCCCATGACCTCGATCCAGCAAAGCCCTTGCCATCGAACACGCCACCCCTCGAGGTGCAGGTCGTCTCGCTGGATTGGAAGTGGCTCTTCATCTATCCGAGCCAGGGAGTCGCGAGCGTCAACCGGCTTGTAGTGCCCGCCGGCATGCCCATTCACTTCTCCCTGACATCAGCAAGTGTGATGAATGCCTTCTTCATACCGCAGCTCGGCAGCATGATCTACACGATGAACGGAATGACGACGCAGTTGAACCTGCAAGCGGACGCACCTGGCAGCTTCCCCGGCCTTTCGAGCCAGTATAGTGGGGACGGTTTCTCGGACATGCATTTCGATGTGCTCGCGGTGTCAGCGGAGCGGTTCGCCGGCTGGATCGAGGCCACGCGCAACACGGGTCCGACCCTCGATCCTGGTAGCTACGCTGCCCTGGCGAGACAGAGCATTAATACACGTCCATTCACCTTCCGTGCGGCCGATCCCGGGCTATTTCAGCTGATCGTCACACAGAAACTGCCGCCTGGACCCGGCCCGCGGACCGGGCGGCCTGATGTGAGCGTATCCCCGCGGACGGAGGACTAAATATGTGGGGCAAGCTCAGCTGGGCGGCGATCCCATTCGACCAGCCGATCCCGCTGATCGCATCGGGCGTGGTCGGCGGCGTGATCACCGGCGTCCTCGCCTTGATTACCTTGAAGGGATGGCTCCCCTATCTTTGGCGGGAGTGGATTACCAGCGTCGACCATAAGCGGATCGGGATCATGTACATTCTGCTTGCGATGGTGATGCTGCTGCGCGGATTTACCGATGCGATCATGATGCGGTCGCAACAGGCCCTCGCGTTCCGGTCCCAGGGATACCTGCCGCCCGAGCATTACGACCAGATCTTCTCGGCGCATGGCACGCTCATGATTTTTTTCGTTGCGATGCCCTTCGTTATTGGGCTGATGAATTTCGTCGTGCCGCTGCAGCTCGGGATCCGCGACGTCGCGTTTCCCACACTCAACTCGGTCGGCTTCTGGCTTACCGCCACTGGTGTGCTGCTGGTCAATATTTCGCTGCTCGTTGGAGAATTTGCGCGCACCGGGTGGCTGCCGTATCCGCCACTCTCCGAGCTAACCTACTCGCCTGGAGTCGGCGTCGATTACTACCTCTGGTCGCTCGAAATATCCGGTGTGGGGACCTTGCTGGCAGGCATCAATCTCATCACCACGGTTCTAAAGCTTCACGCCCCCGGCATGACCTACATGCGCATGCCGATGTTTTGTTGGACGACACTTGCCTCCAATTTGTTGATCGTCGCGGCGTTCCCCATCCTTACGGCGACGCTAACTATGCTGGTGCTGGACCGTTATCTCGGCTTCCACTTTTTCACCAACGAAGCCGGCGGCAACATGATGATGTTCGTGAATCTCATTTGGGTGTGGGGACATCCGGAGGTCTACATCCTTATTCTGCCCGCCTTCGGCGTATTCTCGGAAGTGGTCTCCACGTTCTCCAACAAGCCGCTGTTCGGCTACCGCTCGATGGTCGCCGCGACAATGGTCATCTGTATACTTTCTTTCACGGTCTGGCTGCACCACTTCTTCACGATGGGCGCCGGCGCCGACGTCAACGCGATCTTCGGTATCGCTTCAATGATCATCGCGGTACCCACGGGCGTCAAGATCTTCAATTGGCTCTTCACTATGTACGGCGGCCGGATCGTCTATTCGACGCCGATATTGTGGTCGATCGGCTTTATGGTCACATTCGTGATCGGCGGAATGACCGGCGTTCTGCTGGCGGTGCCCCCGGCGGACTTCGTGCTTCACAACAGTCTTTTCCTCGTTGCCCATTTCCACAACGTCATCATTGGCGGGGTGCTCTTCGGTGCGTTCGCCGGCTACACCTATTGGTTTCCGAAGGCGTTTGGCTTCCGGTTGCATGAAGGACTTGGCAAGGCCTCGTTCTGGTGCTGGATCACAGGCTTCTACGTCGCCTTCATGCCGCTCTATGTCCTCGGCCTCATGGGAATGACACGCCGCATGCAGCACTATGATGTCGCGGCTTGGCATCCGTGGTTGCTGATCGCAGCCGGCGGCGCGGCGATCATCTTTATCGGGATCATTCTGCAGATCGCACAGCTCGTCGTCAGCATTCGCCGGCGTGAGCAGCTTCGCGACGAGACGGGCGATCCCTGGAATGGGCGCTCCCTCGAATGGGCGACACCGTCCCCTCCGCCAGCCTTCAACTTCGCGGTGCTCCCCCGCATCGAGAGCGGTGACGCCTACTGGGGCATGAAGGAGCGCGCCCTCCAGCAGGCGAGGCTCAGCGAGGAGCCCGCCTATGCGGAAATCGAGATGCCCAGGAACAGCCCAACCGGCTTCATCTGCGCCTTCTTCGCGACCATCATGGGTTTCGCGTTGATCTGGCACATCTGGTGGATGGTGGGCCTGGCCGCAGTGGGCGCCTACGCGACCTTCGTCGTCTTTGCCTGGCGTGATGTTGATGAGTACATCATTCCGGCGGAGACAGTCGCGCGCATCGATCGAGCCAACCGAAGCGCGCGCAGTGCGGCGCTCGCCCGGCGGCAGGCGGCGTCATGACCAGCTTCGAGGCAGCCGCCGGCCGCAGCGACGAGCGGGAATCATCGGAACGCCAGCGCACGCTCGGGCACGCGGCGGGCGGGCTGGCATCGAAGCGCATCATCACCGCGTACGGGTTCTGGATTTTCCTGCTGAGCGACATCATTATGTTCTCCGCCTTCTTCGCCACCTATGCGGTGCTGGTTGGCGACACGGCAGGCGGACCGGGCGGCCGGGAGCTGTTCAACCTGCACAACGTTGGGATCGAGACGGCGGTCCTTCTTGTCTCGAGCTTCACTTGCGGCCTCGCAAGCATTAGTGCCCGAGCGCGTAGCGTATCCTGGTTCTATGGCGCGATGACCGCGACCTTCATCCTTGGAGCCGCGTTTCTTACTATTGAGATCCGTGAGTTCGCGAGCATGATCGCGCGCGGGGCAGGCCCGACACGGAGCGCGTTCCTCTCGGCCTTCTTTACGTTGGTCGGATGCCACGGCCTTCATATTACCGCCGGTCTGTTGTGGCTGCTGACGATGATGGCGCAGGTGTTCGCCAAAGGATACCGGGCAGACATTCTCCGGCGCATTCTTTGCTTCAGCCTGTTTTGGCACGCGTTGGACATCATTTGGGTTGCGATATTCACCGTGGTGTATTTGATGGGGGTGGTGCTATGAGCTACTCTGAGCCAACAAGTGATCTCCATCACACGGACACCGCGCCGGGCGACCAGCGCCTCGATGGCGCAGAGATCGCCGAGGGAGTTAAGAGCTACCTGGTAGGACTTGGGCTCGCGATCCTGCTCACCATTGTGTCCTTCTTCATCTCGGGCACCACACTCGTCTGGGGTCCGAGTATTCCTGTCGCCCTGGTCGTTCTCACAATCGCGCAGATGGGCGTTCACCTCGTCTTCTTCCTCCACATCACAACCGGCCCAGATAACGTCAACAATGTTATGGCGCTTGCCTTCGGCGTGCTGATCGTCCTGCTGCTCCTCACCGGTTCGCTCTGGATCATGGCGCATCTGAACCACAACATGGCGTCCATAAATCAGATCATGGAGATGCAGCTCGAACGTGGTCCGGAGGTCCGCACTGTGACTGCGAGCGGCATCGTCGGTCCCACCGCAACCGCGCCGGTCGGCGCGCGCGCGTCCGGCGTGATCCAGGCGCTCTATTGCGACGCCAACAGGCAAGTGAAGGCGGGCCAGCTCTGCGCGAAAGTCGATCCCCGGCCCTATCAAATCATTGTCGATCAAAGCAAGGCCTACCTTGCAGCAGCCGAGGCTCGGCTCGAAAAGGCCAATGCGGATCTCGCCCAGGCGAAAGCGGCCTTCGAGAGTCATGAGGCCCTAGAGAAGCGTCAGGCCATTTCCCGGAAAGCGATTGACAAGTCGCGCAAGGCCTTCGAGAGGGCGCAGACGCTGACAGAGCGCGACGAGGCAAGGGTCGCTGAGCTCCAAGCGGCGCTTCATGCCGCCGAGACCAACCTCGGTGAAACAGATATCGTTTCGCCGATTGACGGAACAGTGGTCTCGCGCAACGTCGAAGTGGGCGAGACGGTCGCGGCGGACTCAGAAACGCCGCCACTTTTCGTCATCGCCGCAGATCCCACCCTCGCTCACATCGACGCCATTATCATCGAAAAGGACAGCGGCGAGGTCAAGCTCGGTGATAAAGTGTCGTTCACCGTCGAGGCTTATCCGAACCGCAAGTTCTCCGGCACGGTGACGCAAATCCGGCCATCGGCGCAAACACATGAGCCCGCCGCGACCTACGACATTGTGATCAGTGCGCCGAATACAGATCTTTTGCTCGAGTCCGGCATGGCGGCAACGATCAGGATCGTGATCGAATGACGCGTGACGCCCTGCGCGCGCCCAATCAGGCATTACGCTATTCGCCTATGGATCTAGACTAGCAATCCCCAGCGGTGGTGCCAGTCTAAAGGTGCTGTCGCTACCATAAACTCGATCTCGCTGGGGTCCAGCCGCGACTCGGGCGATTGTCGCTTCCTAAATTTAGAATAGAGCATATGACGATGGAGGCTGTCCCTGTCGGAAATCAAATTCGAGGCATTGTCACGTTCATCCGTTTTACTTATCAATAGGCTGGGGCGCTCAAAGTCAGGATCTATCCGCCCACTTCCCACAACCTACCAAAATGCTAAGTGTGATTCCGCTGGCCCGCCGGGAAGCTGTCGGCAAAGTGGACCGGTGGCATTACTGCACCCCTAGACCATTGACGTCATCCGCTCGCGGAGTTTCAATGCCGCGATGACCTGGCCGCTTCGGCTTGATGCCGATCGCTTCTTTCCCGCCGACCCAGCCACGCGGAGCCTCTCGCGGCGGCTGTTCGCCGAAGTTGAGCGCGTGCCGATCCTAAGTCCGCACGGCCACTGCGATCCGGCGTGGTTCGCCCTCGACCAGCCGTTCGAGGATGCCGTTAGCCTGCTTCTTTGGCCGGACCACTACATCCTGCGCCTCCTGTTCAGCCAGGGCGTTTCGCTGGAATGCCTGGGCCTGCGGCCTCACGACAATGCACCCTTTGAAACCGACCGGCGCGCCATCTGGCGACGCTTCGCCGGCCACTACCGGCTGTTTCGCGGCACGCCCTCACGGCTTTGGCTCGACCATGTCTTCGCCGATGTATTTGGCATCGAGGTTCGGCTGGAGCCGGAAACCGCCAATTATTATTTCGACGCCATCAGTGCCGCTCTCGAGAATGCGGCATTCCGGCCTCGCGCGCTCTTCGAGCGCTTCGGCATCGAGGTTCTGGCGACCACCGAAGCGGCACTTGATCCGCTCAAGCATCACGCCGCGATCCGGGCGTCGGGCTGGCCGGGGCGAGTGATCACGACCTTCCGCCCCGATGACATCGTCGACCCGGACCGCGAGGATTTTGCCATCAATTTGGGGCGGCTTGGCGAGCTGACCGGCGAGAACGCCAGCCAGTGGAGCGGCTATCTCGCTGCGATCGCCGCGCGCCGCGCCCTCTTCCGCGCCCACGGGGCAAGCGCGAGCGACCACGGCCATCCGACTGCGCGCACGGCCGATCTTCCGAAAGTCGAGGCGCAAGCCCTGCTGGACCGCATCCTGCGCGGGCGCGCGGAACGAGGCGACGCCGAGCTGTTTCGCGCCCAGATGCTGACTGAGATGGCTTTGATGGCGTGCGACGACGGCATGGTCATGCAGTTGCACGCAGGCTCCTGGCGCAATCATAATCCATGGCTTTTGCGCTGGTTCGGCCCCGATAAGGGAGCCGACATTCCAACGCGCACCGACTACGTCGGCGCCTTGAAGCCCCTCCTCGATCGAATCGGGGCGCGCGCCGATTTCACCCTGATCCTGTTCACCCTGGATGAGAGCGCCTACGCCCGCGAGCTGGCACCGCTAGCCGGCCATTATCCCTGCCTGCGGCTCGGTGCCCCGTGGTGGTTCCACGATTCCCCCGAGGGCATGCTTCGCTTTCGCCGCCAGACCACCGAGACGGCAGGATTTTACAACACTGCGGGCTTCACCGACGACACTCGTGCGTTCCTGTCGATTCCCGCCCGCCACAACCTCGCGCGGCGGATCGACTGCGGCTACCTTGCCGAGTTGGTCGTCACGGGCCGGCTCGATGAGGACGAGGCCGCCGAGATCGCGATCGATCTTGCCTACAACCTCGCCAAGACGGCATACCGGCTGTGACGGCGAGGCTCAGCGCCGCGACACTCGACCGCGCGGCCGGCCCGGTTCGGCGGCCCGGCTATGATTTCAGCCGGCTGCGGCCGGGCATCGTCCATCTTGGCCTCGGCGCCTTTCACAGAGCGCATCAGGCCGTATTCACCGAGGACGCGATTTTGGCCGAACGGGGAGACTGGGGCGTAATTGGCGTCTCTTTGCGGCACCCCGACATCGCCGAAGCTCTTTGTCCGCAGGACTGCCTCTACACGGTCGAGATGCTATCGGAGGCACCGCAGTACCGCATTATCGGCGTCGTTCGCCGCGCCCTCGCCGCAATGGCGCAACCAGCAGATGTTCTGGCGGCGCTGGCCGCGCCCGAAATCCATGTGATCAGTCTGACAGTCACCGAGAAAGGCTATACTCTGGCGCCCCAAGGCGGGCTCGATGAATCTCATCCAGATATTGTCCATGATTTGGCCGAGCCGGATCATCCGCGTTCGACGATCGGATGTCTCGTGCATGGCCTCGCCGAGCGCCGTAGAAGGGGGAGTGGACCCGTGACCGTGCTGAGTTGCGACAACCTCGCCGGCAACGGTCGCAAGCTCGAGGCGGCCGTCCTCGCGTTTGCCGCCCGGCGCGACGCTAAAGGAGAAGACGGGCTCACGCACTGGATCGGCAAGAACGCCGCATTTCCCAATACCATGGTCGACTGCATCGTCCCCGCGGCGACGCAGGCGAGCCGGGATCGAATTGCGCTTGCACTGGGGCTGATCGACGAAGCCAGCGTCAGCCGCGAGCCTTTCGCACAATGGGTGATCGAGGACCGGTTCAAAGGGCCGCGTCCAGCCTGGGAGAAGGCGGGCGCCGAGATTGTCGGCGACGTGGGAACCCATGAACGCCTCAAGCTGCATGTGCTGAACGCCTGCCATTCGGCGCTGGCCTATCTGGGGCTCCTGCGGGGTCATAGACTGGTGCGTGAAGCGATCGCCGATCCGGAGCTGTCCAGTTTCGTCGACTCCATGGTCGCTGACGAAGTGGCGCCCGCTCTGCCCGAATTGCCGGTTGCCGATTATTGGAGGAAGGTCCGCAGGCGCTTCGCCAATCCGATGATCGATCACAGGCTGGTCCGGATCGGCGAGGACGGCTCGACCAAGCTCGCGGAGCGCGTCCTTCCGCTCGTGATCGCCAATGCCCCCGCCGGGCGGCCAACCGGGCGGCTCGCTTCGGTCGTGCGCGCTTGGCTCAATCTCGCTGGCGATGGCGTCGTGAAGGACCCTCAAGGAGCGCGGCTGGCAAAATGGGCCGCTGCGGGCCGGGACATGGCGGCAGCCCTTGACGATGCGCTGCTGTTTCCGGCGCCGTTTCGCGCCGATCCAGCGATCCGCGCGGCGTTCTTGCGGGAGACCGGCTGATGCAAGCCGTCTGCATCGGCGAATGCATGGCGGAGCTGCGGCAAGCCGATCAAGGCCTTTACGCGCTGGGCTTCGCCGGCGACGCCTACAACGCCGCCGTCTATCTGAAGCGCTCGGCGCCGCAGGTGCATGTGAACTTCCTCACCGCGACAGGCGAGTCTACGCTCAGCCGCGCGAT
Source organism: Methylocapsa sp. (assembly GCA_003162995.1). Lineage (GTDB taxonomy): Bacteria > Pseudomonadota > Alphaproteobacteria > Rhizobiales > Beijerinckiaceae > Methylocapsa. Next base: position 12,886 of record PLUZ01000546.1, read on the forward strand.
GCGCGAGCACTTCGCCGCCGAGGGGGTGGAGGACGCGCTTGCTTTCATCGCCAAAGATCGCGAGATAGGCCTCTACATGATCGAACTCGACGCGGCGGGCGAGCGGCGCTTCCATTATTGGCGCTCGGCCTCGGCCGCGCGCTGCTGGCTCCAGCTTCTGATGCAGAACGGCGGCGCGGCTCGCTTGGCGGGCACAGATCTTGTCTGTCTCTCTGGCGTTTCGCTGGCGATCCTGCCTGACGACGCGGCGCGGACCGCGGCTATAGAACTCTTTGGGTCGCTGAAGGATCGCGTAGGAAAGATCGCCTTTGATACCAACCTCCGCCCGTCGCTGTGGCGTAACCTTGACGCGGCGCGGGCAGCGATCGCGCCGATGATCCGCATCGCCGATGTTTTTCGTGCCAGCGCCGAGGATGCAGCCTTGCTTACCGGCGCCCGCGAGCCCGAAACTCAGATCGGCGCTCTCCGCGCTGGTGGGGCGCATGAAATCGTACTCACACTTGGCGCGGAAGGCTGCATCGTAGCGACGAAAGATGGCGCTGCCGCGCTGCCCGCGTTTGCTGTCGAGGTCAAAGACACGTCCGGCGCCGGCGACGCCTTTACCGGCGCCTATCTCGCCGCGCGGCTGAGCGGCGCGGCACCGGTTGACGCGGCCGCGGCCGCGCTCAAAGTCGCTTCGCGTGTCGTGACCTATCCCGGCGCCATCGCGCCCCGCGAAATCTCCCATCCGGAGGCAAGACGATGCTGAAAATCACCGACGCCCGCGTCATCGTCACCTGCCCGGGGCGCAACTTCGTCACCCTAAGGATAGAGACGCGCGGCGGTCTGCACGGTCTCGGCGACGCCACCTTGAATGGGCGCGAGCTGGCGGTGGCGAGCTATCTGACCGGCCACATAATCCCAGCTCTGATCGGCCGCGACGCGCAAGCGATCGAGGACATCTGGCAATATTTCTATCGCGGCGCCTATTGGCGGCGGGGACCGGTGACCATGTCCGCCATCGCGGCGGTTGATACGGCGCTCTGGGACATCAAGGCCAAGCAAGCGGGTTTGCCGCTTTACCAGATCCTCGGCGGCGCGAGCCGGACCGGAGTGATGGTCTATGGCCACGCCAATGGGAGCAGCATCGAGGAAACCGTGGCCGAAGCCCAGCGCTACCAGACGATGGGCTATAGGGCGATCCGGCTGCAATCGGGCGTCCCAGGCCTCGCCGCGACCTATGGGGTCTCGCGCGATAAATTATTCTATGAACCGGCCGACGCCGCTTTGCCGACCGAAACCATCTGGTCTAGCGCGAAATATCTTCCAACGGTCGCAAAACTGTTCGAGGCCGCGCGAGAAGCGCTTGGGTGGGACATTCATTTGCTGCATGACGGGCATCATCGGCTGACGCCGATCGAGGCTGGCCGCTTGGGCCGAGACCTCGAACCCTATCGGCCGTTCTGGCTGGAGGACGCGACACCGGCGGAGAATCCGGCGGCGTTCCGGCTGATCCGGCAGCACACAACCACGCCACTCGCGGTGGGCGAGGTGTTCAATTCGATCTGGGACGCCAAGCTGCTAATCGAGGAGCAGCTCATTGATTACATCCGCACCACCGTCCTGCATGCGGGCGGGATTACGCATCTGCGCCGCATCGCGAGCCTTGCCGACCTCTATGGCGTTCGCACCGGCTGCCATGGCGCGACCGACCTGTCGCCGGTGTGCATGGGCGCGGCGCTGCACTTCGACCTCTGGGTCCCCAATTTCGGGATTCAGGAATATATGCGCCATTCCGCCGAGACCGATGCCGTGTTTCCGCATGCCTACAGCTTCAACGACGGGGCCCTGCACCCGGGTGAGGCGCCTGGCCATGGCGTCGACATCGACGAGAAGCTGGCGGCGGAATACCCTTATCGGCCGGCCAGCCTTCCGATCAACCGGCTCGAAGACGGGACGATGCACAATTGGTGAATCTGGCGGCGCCCCCGCGGTTCAACTTGGCCGCGCGCGAGGCGGGCCACCTGACGCTCGCCAGCGACCATGGCGATGCAGCCCATATCTTCGTGCTCGAGGCCGACATCATCCGCGTCTTGGTGCTGCCTGGCGGACGGCTCGAACACCCACGGACCTGGGCAATCGCGCCAGGTGCTGATGATGTCGCACAGGATGGCCGCGACCGTTTCGACCTTGCCGGTTTCGCCCTGCCCGAATTCGTCCTCGACCTCGATCCGGAAACTCTGCACATCGAGACGTCGGCAATCCGGCTCACTGTGCGGCTTACGGGCCTGTTCTGCTCCTGGGCTCTACGGCTCGGCGACCTCTGGCTGCCGGTGGCGAGCGACCGGCCGACACAGGCCTATAATTTTGGCTGGTGGGACGAGCGCGTCTATCACTATCTGCGCCGGGCGCGGGATGAAAAATATTTCGGGCTTGGCGAGCGCGCGGGCGACATGGACCGGGCGGGCCAGTGCTATCGCCTCACCAACATCGACGCGATGGGCTACAGCGCGCGCATGTCCGACCCGCTCTACAAGCACATCCCATTTTATATCACCTGCAGACCGGAAGCGGGGCTCGCATTCGGCCTCTTTTACGACACCCTGTCGGATTGCGTGTTCGACTTCGGCAAGGAGCTGGACAACTACCACGGCCCCTACCGCTATTTCGCAGCGGATCATGGCGACCTCGACTACTACGTCATCGCAGGCCCCCGCGTAGACCAGGTGACGCGCCGATTCACCTGGTTAACGGGACGGCCGGCCTTCATGCCAAAATGGGGGCTAGGCTATTCGGGCTCATCCATGGCCTACACCGACGCGCCGGACGCCCAGGCGCGAATGTCCGGGTTCCTCGAACGCTGCGCTGAACATGACATCCTGTGTGACAGCTTCCACCTTTCGTCCGGCTACACCTCGATCGGCGACAGGCGCCACGTGTTCAACTGGAACAGGTCAAAGTTCCCCGATCCCGGGGCATTAACGCAGAACTTTCTCGCAAAGGGCATAAGGCTATGCGCAAACGTCAAGCCGTGTCTTCTGCGTGATCACCCTCTTTTTGCCGAGGCCGTGGCTTTGGGCCTTCTGATCACTGGCCCCAACGGCGAGCCAAGCTTTGAGCAATTCTGGGATGGGATCGGCGCGTATCTTGATTTCACCCAACCTAAGACACTCGCCTGGTGGAAGGCGAAGGTGAAGGAAACTCTGCTTGATTACGGCATAATTGCGACCTGGAACGACAACAACGAGTTCGAGATTTGGACCGGCAAAGCGATGGCGAATGGCTTCGGCCATGCTCGTTCCGCGCGTGAGTGCAAGCCTCTGCAAAGCCTTTTGATGATGCGCGCTTCGCGGGATGCGCAAAAGGAGCACGCCCCCGGCAAGCGGCCTTTCCTGGTCTCCCGCTCGGGCGCGGTCGGCATGCACCGCTATGCCCAGACCTGGTCCGGCGATAATTCGACCAGCTGGGAGACCTTGAAGTATAATTTGAAAATGGGGCTCGGCCTTGCTCTCTCAGGTGTCTCCAATACCGGCCATGACATCGGCGGCTTCTCAGGGCCAGCGCCAGATCCGGAATTATTGGTCCGTTGGGTGCAATTCGGCGTCTTCATGCCGCGCTTCTGCATTCATTCCTGGAACGACGACGGCTCGGTCAACGAACCCTGGATGTATCCGCAGACGACTCCTTTTGTCCGCGATCTGATCAAGCTCCGCTATCGGCTGATCCCCTACCTTTATGACCTGCTTTGGCGCTACCATCACGCCTACGAGCCCGTGGTCCGGCCGACCTTCTTCGACTTTCCCGACGATCCGGCCTGCTGGCTGGAGGGCGACGAAATGATGGTCGGCCCCTCACTGCTCGCTGCGCCGGTGATCGAGCCGGGGCATGTTTATCGGGAGGTCTACCTGCCGTTCGGCACGCGCTGGTACGATTTCTGGTCCGGCGAGGTGTTCGAGGGCGGCCAGACCATCACTCGCCCCGCACCCTGGACACGGCCCGTACTTTTCGCGCGAGAAAACTGCACCATCCCCGTCAACGTCGCCGTGCAGACCTTTGCGGCCCGCGCGGACCGTCGCAGCTTCTTGATCTTTCCGCCGACCAGTTCCGGCGCCTTTACCGCGGAGAATTTTGAGGACGACGGCGAGAGCGAGGCCTATCAGGCGGGCGGATACGGCGGCTGGCGAATCAAGGTCGAGGCCGACGAGAAATTGATATCGGCGCACGTTCATCGCTTCGGCGCCTTAACCGGGCTTGCCGCAGAAGCGAGCTT
>PLUZ01000208.1 GCA_003162995.1 Methylocapsa sp.
CTCGTCCCCCCGAAAGCCGTCTCTGTACCCCTCAGGTTTCAGCGCGAAGGCATTCACTACGACGATCTGTCAGACGAAGAAAAGGAAGCATGGGACGCTCTGGAATGGACAGAGGATGGCGATATTCCCGAAAGCGTCGACGCCTCCGCCATCAATAAATGGCTGTTCAATGCCGACACGGTCGACAAGGTGCTTGAACATCTGATGACGCACGGCATAAAGGTTGAAGAAGGCGATCGGCTTGGCAAGACAATCATTTTTGCGAAAAACAGAGACCATGCCCATTTCATAACTGAGCGGTTTGACGCGAATTATCCGCACCTGAAGGGCCATTTTGCGCGGGTGATCGAGCATAAGATCACCTATGCCCAATCGCTGATTGACGACTTCTCGATTCCGGCCAAAGCCCCGCACATCGCCATTTCAGTGGATATGCTGGACACTGGCATCGATGTTCCGGAAGTGGTCAATCTCGTTTTCTTCAAGATCGTCCGCTCGAAAACAAAGTTCTGGCAGATGATAGGCCGTGGCACGCGGCTCAGACCCGACTTGTTCGGTCCTGGTCGCCACAAGGAACACTTTTTCGTCTTCGACTTCTGCCAGAATTTTGAGTTCTTCAATCAGAATCCGGTTCTTACGGAGGGCGCTCTCGGAATTTCCCTTGCCGCCAAGCTGTTCAAAACTCGCGTCGAGCTGGTTGGCGAAATCGCCCAAAAACAGGAGGCCGATGAAGCTCTCAGCGGTCTCCGCCAGTCGATCACTGATCGGCTGTTCGACGAAGTGGCCGCAATGAGTCTCGACAACTTCATCGTCCGCCCGCAACGACGCTTCGTTGAAAAGTTCCAGGCCCGGAATGCTTGGCAGCAGCTCGGACCAGACGAACGGGCGGAACTGGCCGAGCATATCGCGGGGCTTCCAAGCGCCTACGAGGACGATGATCTCGCCGCCAAACAGTTCGATTACTTGGTCCTGCAGGCTCAGTTGGCGGTGCTACGTAGCGATCGGCCCCTCGTCAACCAACAGGCACGGATTATGGGCATCGCCTCCCGGCTGGAGGAATTATCCAACGTTCCCATGGTCGCCGCTGAAATGGCGCTCATCCTGGAAGTGCAGACCGACGAATTCTGGCAAGACATTAACCTGCCCATTCTGGAGAACGCGCGTCNNGGTTACGCCAGTTGGTCAAGCTGATCGAGCCAAAAGATCGCACGATCGTCTACACCGATTTTGAGGACGAAATCGGCGCTGCGGTTGACGTCACGCTCCCGAATATCGGAGCAGGGACGGACAAGGCGCGGTTTTTGATGAAGGTCCGCCACTTCCTGACCCAGCACGAAAACCACATCACGATTCAGAAGCTCCGGCGCAATGAGCAGTTGACGCCCCAGGACCTCTCCGAACTGGAACGGATGTTCGTCGCGGAATCTGTGGGCAGCCCCGAAGACCTGGAACGCGTTCGCAGCGAAGGGGGTCTTGGATTGTTCGTCCGGTCCCTCGTTGGTCTCGATAGAGAGGCCGCGAAGCAAGCCCTGGCTGGTTTCGTATCGGGACGAACGCTCTCCGCCAACCAGATCGAATTCATCGACCTGATCATAGATTACCTGACAGATCGCGGCGTCATGGACCCCCGACGCCTGTATGAAAGTCCTTTCACCGACGTCGATGATCAGGGCGTGAGCGGGGTATTCACTCCCTCGGAAGTGAAAATTATTGTCGATACTCTCGCCCAGGTTAAAGCGAAGGCGGCTGCTTGACCNNCCCCCCGCCGGTTGCGATCCCGCCCGGCCGGCATCCCCCCGCATTTTGTGCATGTGCGCACACTTGCCAGAAAATCAATTGCCCAAAACCATGTGATGGCACTATGATGTCACAATGAATCGCGAAAAGTTCCATGTTATGTCGAAACGTCGCAACGGTTCCCCCCGTATTGCGGTGACGATTCGTGTGCCGGCGGAGGTACTGAAGAAGATCGACGCCGCGATTGACCAGAGGGTTATTCCCCTGTCCCGTAATAATTGGCTCATTGAGGCGGCAGTTGAGAAATTGTCACGAAAGTCCTCTGGAGGCCGTAATGGCGCGGAGTGATCTTCTCATCGCATTAGTCAAAGCCGGCTCCGCCGGAGACAAAACGGCACTTCGCAGTGCCGCCGAAGCAATCATCGCTGAGGAGCGCGCCAAGCAGCATAATGTTTTAGCCGACCGCTTGACCAAGGCGATACAGCCGAATGGTGGGGGGACGCATCCAACATTGAATTTAGCCGAGTCTTCTCCGCGAGCAGCACGCGATTTCATTATCGAGATTACGCCACGGCGTCGCTTGGAAGATATGATTCTTCCCGACATATGCCGCCGCGGGATCGAACAGCTGANNCATGGGATCGACCCGCGCCATCGGGTTCTTTTGATTGGTCCGCCAGGCAACGGAAAGACATCTCTTGCAGAGGCTTTGGCCGAAGCGCTGTCTGTTCCCCTCTTTGTCGTTCGCTATGAGGCGATGATAGGCAGTTATTTGGGCGAGACAGCCGGTCGACTAAAGCGGGTTTTTGATTACGCTCGCACCACACCATGTGTCTTGTTTTTTGACGAGTTTGATGCCCTCGGAAAGGAGCGAGGAGACCTTCATGAGACGGGCGAGATCAAACGTGTGGTCACCTCACTGCTTATGCAAGTTGATGATCTTCCCAGTTACTCAATCATTGTCGCGGCAACCAATCATTCCGAGCTTTTAGACCGCGCTGTCTGGCGCAGATTTCAGTTGAGCCTCGGACTGCCTGCGCCGACTCCAGCCCAACTGGCTCAATACTTTGACATGTTTTTGAAAGGCCTTGGCCAAAAGCCTGGAATCACAGGGGCAGCAATCGCAAAGCGCTTGGGTCCAATCAGTTACGCCGAGGCCGAGCAGTTTACCCTGGACGTCCGCAGGCGGATGATTCTTGGCCTTAATCAGACAGGACTAAAGTCAGTAATCGAAGACCAGCTACGTTTATGGGAAACGCGTCAACAGGCGACGACCGCCAATAATAAAGGGGCATTAGATGGCGGAACGACCAATTCTCGCGCTACCAAGGCCGACTAGGCGGCCGCCANNCGACGCGTTTAGGCCCTAAGTTTGATCGTCTGGAACAGGCCCTGCCAACGCCAGCCGGGCTAGCAGACTTGCGAAGTGACCCTCAATCGATCGTGCCGGAACGCGCTCTTGTCTTCGAGGTCGCGGGCAACTTGACAGATTTCTACAAAGCGGCTCGTAGCGTGCCAGGTCTCGAATTCTTAGGAGAAGAAGAGGGAGAGTTTCCTTCCGACGAGGACTTCGTCGTCATTGAAAAGGGCGCTCAGAAGCCCCAAAAAGCTGTTCCTGTCCGCTTTTATTTTACCTTTCCAGACCAAGTTGCGCTTGCAGAACTTGTGAGTCTCTGGAAACGTTTTGTGCGCGGCGAAGCCCTTGGACATGGGCGCACGGAATGGCGAAACGTTTTTGGCCATTTGTCCGATATCAGGCCGTGGGGACCAAAGGACCGCGTTACGGCAGATGCATTAGCGGATTGGGAAGAACGATTAAGAATCGCTCCCGAAGAGCCTGTCAGATTCGATGTCGAGTTTTGGTACCGGACTAATCCTGATGCTCGCCAGCGTGCGGAACGCTCCTTCATAACGGAGCTGGAGCGGCTTGGCGGCCAGGTCGTTGATCGATCCGAGATTGAATCCATTCGCTATCATGCGGCTTTGGTAGACGTGAGGCCAGAGGTCATACAGCAAGTAATCGACCATCCTGACGTTGGTCTGGCAACTTTCGACGAAATCATGCTTCTCCGGCCACAGTCGCTCGTTTCCGGACCGGTAGATATCGAACTTCAAGATATCGTGACAGACACTGGAACGCTTCAGGATAATTTAGGTGAGCCGGTTGTCGCTCTCTTCGATGGGCTTCCTATGGCCTTGCACGACAAGTTAAGCGGCCGGCTCACAATCGACGACCCAGATAACTTTGAAGCAAACTATGGCCGCGCCGATGAACAGCGACACGGCACAGCGATGGCCTCGTTGATCTTGCACGGAGACCTGAACAATCCCTCGCGCCCCCCACGTCGGCGTCTATATGTTCGCCCGGTCATCGCACCTCAGCCGAACGATTTTGATATTCGAGACGAATGCATGCCCGCTGATCAGCTTGGTGTTGACCTGATCTGGCGGGCATTTCGCCGCATGTTCGAAGAAGAAAATGGCAACCCTCCCGCCGCCCCTTCAGTCCGCATTGTCAATCTCTCTTTGGGCGATTCAAAACGAAGATTTGCTGGTATTATGAGTCCTTGGGCGCGCCTCCTAGATGC
>PLUZ01000528.1 GCA_003162995.1 Methylocapsa sp.
GTCGTGCTGATTTCGGGGCCGGTCGCGCTGGCCGACCCTTTGGGCGTCAAGACAATTCATGTCGAGACCGCGCGGGACATGCTGAGGGAAGCCGAGGCCGCGCTGCCCGCGGATATTTTCATTGGCGTCGCCGCGGTTGCCGATTGGCGGGTGGCGGAGACCGCTCACGCAAAAATCAAGAAAGACCAAAAACAGACGCCTTGTCTGACACTCGTCGAGAATCCGGATATTTTGGCGGCGATTGGGCAGCGTTCGAAGGACCGCCCGGCTCTGGTCGTGGGCTTCGCGGCCGAAAGCGAAAAGCTCGAAGAAAACGCATACGCCAAGCTGATTGCCAAAAATTGCGATATGATTGTCGCTAATGACGTCAGCGAGGCTGGCGTCTTCGGTGGCGAGAGCAACAAAGTGGTGATTTTGACAAAGCAGGGCAAGGACAGCTTCCCCTTGATGAGCAAGCAGGACGTCGCGGTCCGCCTCGTCGCAAAGCTTGCCGCCATGCTCGGCGGGACCAGCCGGTGAACCCTCGCGCGGCGACTGTCCGAATCGGAGTGAAACGCTTGCCGCATGGCGAAGGCCTGCCCCTGCCCGCCTATCAGACACCGGGAGCGGCTGGGATCGATCTCCTCGCCGCCCTGCCGCACGGCTCGAAAATCGTGCTCGAACCTGGCGGCCGGTATTTGGTTCCAACCGGCATCGCGCTCGATATTCCGCAAGATCACGAAGCCCAGGTGCGGCCGCGGTCCGGGCTCGCGCGCGATCACGGCATCACCGTGCTCAACGCGCCGGGAACGATCGATTCCGATTATCGCGGCGAAGTCGGCGTGCTGCTGATCAATCTCGGCGATGAGCCTTTCGAGATTGTCAGGGGCGCGCGGATCGCCCAACTCGTCGTTGCGCCCTGTGCAAGGGCAGTTCTCGTCGAAACCGGGGAATTGACCGCAACCACGAGGGAATCCAATGGATTTGGATCGACCGGGAGAATGACCGGCCGGGAGGAGCCCCAGTGATTCTCCTCTCCCGCCGCGGCCAGCTCGCGCTCGCCGCTGTCGTCGATATAGCGATCCATGCGCGCCCAACTCCCGTTGCCGCGAAGGCACTGGCAGCGCGGCTCGAACTGCCACCACGGCGCCTCGAATCCTTGCTGCAGGACCTCGTTCACGCCAATATTTTGAAAGGGGTGCGCGGTCCGCGCGGCGGCTATGAATTGGCGCGCGAACGCCGCCGGATCACCGCAGCATCAATTCTACGCGCTGTGTCGAGTGAAGCTCATGGGGATCCGGACGAGGCGCCGGACTGCCGGCTTGTGAGGCAGGTGGTCGCGCCGATCGTCGAAGCCGCCGGCAAGGTTTTTCTGGATAAGCTCGAAACCATAACCGTAGACGATATTTGCCGCCGCGCGGAAGCCCTCAAACTGTGCGATGAAAAAGGCGTGGGCGCCGACTTCACGATCTGAACCAAGCCGGTCTGAGCCAAACGATGCACGCGACCTCGGAGGCATTGCCCCGCGGCAAACCTTCGCCGCGAAGGATCAACACCAGCTCAAGATCAGTGCAGGCTCACCATCTCGAGTTCGTTCTGCATGGCATTGGCAACGGCGGCATCGCGCGAGTCGGTCACGATAATCGGCGTGCCGTCGGCACCGAGCAAGGCAAAGAGTTGAAGTCCGGGCTGGACCGCGGGTGCGGCGGGAAAAAGCCGGCTCAAATCTTCCGAGCGGATCGGTTTCACATAGGCGACGCGGCCGCCGCCGAGACTTGCCAGCTGCTCATTGGTCATGAGGGGCCGGGATTCGGAATTATCTGCATTCAACATCGGAACATCTCCTAAACGAGCGATCCTAAAAATGATCCGCTCCCGTAGCGAACCGTCCGTTGTGCTCTATATCGCTGGCCTTTCTCGATGACCGGCTTTTTTCTTTCCCGGCATCCGGCGAACCGGGAGAAGGTAACTTCAATAGTGCCAACCGCGCGAAGCCTTCCGGCCTTCGTGGCGGGACCCTCGACGGCATCCCGCGGATGTTCGCTCTTTATCCTCCGATATGGAGATAACCGACGCCGTTTCAAGGGCGCCTTTTGCCAAGCTCCCGGGTCCAGAACACCCGCCAGACTAATACAAATTGGACGCATCAAAAGACTTATTTAAGTCAAAAAAAAGCCCGGCATTTTGCCGGGCTTTTGTCCATCGCTCAGATTCAAGAGTTGGAGCATGTCGAAATCGAAAAAGCCGGTCAACTTTTTCGGAGCATGCTCAAGGCGAAGGGCTTAGGCTGCTTCCTCGATTTCGGCTTCCTCGGCATCGATTTCCTCGGCCTTGCCGCGGCGCGGGCCTTTTTGCAATTGCGCTTCGATCACTTTCAACGATTCCGTCTCGGTCAGTTTTTGCACGACGACGATTTCGCGTGTCATGCGATCGAGCGCGGCCTCGTAGAGTTGCCGTTCGGAGTAGGATTGCTCGGGTTGCGTATCGGAGCGGTAAAGATCGCGCACCACTTCGGCGATCGCATTCAAATCGCCGGAGTTGATCTTGGCCTCATATTCCTGCGCCCGGCGCGACCACATGGTCCGCTTGACGCGAGCCCGTCCCGCCAAAGTGTCCAATGCCGTCTTGACGGCGGAGGCATCGGCGAGCTTGCGCATGCCGACACTGACCACCTTCGGCGTCGGCACCTTCAGGATCATCTTGTCCTTGATAAAGCTGATCACAAAAAGCTCGAGTTTGAACCCGGCGACCTCTTGCTCCTCGACGGCGACGATCTGGCCAACGCCGTGGGCCGGGTAGACCACGAATTCCCCTGGTTTAAACGATTGCCGTTGAGAACTCCCGGTCTTGGCCGGCTTAGGCGCCAAAGCGGCCGGTCTCTCGCCAGACTTTGCTTCCCCGATGTTCGATTGGGCGGCATCGACCACGACCGGCGCGAGCGCGACCGGCCGGTTCTCGATGGGCGGTGGCGCTTTGGAAACCAGCAACTTCGCCGCGGCCTTCATGTCCAAGGGCTTGCCCGCGCCCTTGCCGCCCGCGCCCGCCGTTTCCCCGGTCGCCGCGTCCTTTGCCAGCTGGCGCGCGGCATTTGTGCCTGCTTGTCCGGAAGCAGTTCCCAGGGATTTTTTCTTCTCGGTTTCCTTGATCACAGCCATACGCTCGTTTGATTCTAGAGACAGATTCGCAGGGTTTACGGCCGGCCGGACAGAAGGAGCCGCGGATGCCGCTTGTTTGCGCACCTCGGAAAGGCGTGCGACGTTGCGCTTGAAGGCCGCCAACAGCGCCGCCGCAGCGCCCTTGCCAGCAGCCGGGTTTTGCGCGGCGTGAGGCTCGGACTCCACAGCTTTGCGGGCTGCCGTTGCCGGTTTGACTGCCTTGCGGGGCGAAACCTTGATCGCCGGCGTGTTTTTTGGCGCCGCCGCCTGCTTGCCTCGCGCCGGCTTGCCGGTGGCGGCGGCTAGCCTTACGGCTTCGACCGGCTTCGTGGCCACGGCGCGTTTGGCGGCGGGTGCGCGTGCGAGTGTCAGTTTCCCGCGCCGGGCCGCTGCAGCGGTCTTTTTCGCAGTGTTGGCCGTAGAGTTCCCGGATGCCGAAGCGCGTGTTGACGCCGGCGCCTTAGTCTTGGCCGCCGGAGAAGTGGCGCGGGAGCTCACGGCTACCGCTGTTTTCGTTTTCGTTTTCACTGTCGTTTTCGTTTTCACTTTTTGCACGGACTTTTTGGCCGCAAGTTTCTTGGCGGCAGGCTTCTTGCTTACAAGTTTTTTGGCGGCAAGTTGTTTTGTAGCNNTGGCGGCAAGCACCCGCGCAGCGGCTGCTTGCCTGGCTTTAGCTTCGGCGGCTCGTTTAGACGCTTTTGCCTTCGGATTCCGGGTTCGGGGCTGTTTCGCCTGTTTTGTCTCGGACGATTTCATAGTCTTCTTGACAGACGCCATAACCAGCGCGCTCCTTTTTACTGTCCCGCTTTGGAGACGGGACGGCTCATCGACGGCAGACGGACTCTCCGCCGTTCGGAAACTCGGCATTTCGGCCTTGGAAGGCCCGAAGCGGGATGCTCCTAAACGATGATCATCTGTCTATGACTTGGCCGGATTAACGAAGCGAGGCATTCTCCAGCCGTACCCTCATAGAACACTCACCCAGACGCCTTTAGCTAGCCTCTAGGACATCGGCGACAGGGCTGGCAATTTTCACGTTTGTCAGCCGCTAAAGAATAGTATGGCATAAAATTGACCAGAAATCAAAAGATATGCTGCTTACTGAAGACGTCAAGGTCACGGATTGGCCAAAGCACGGAATTCCACTACAATCGCGGAAAGCGCCCCCTCAGCCCCGACGTTAATCTCCCTGGCCCGGATTTGCGGAAAAATAAGCTTCGAATTTACCGGGCGTGCCGTCGAATTGCTTGGCATCCGGCAGGGCATCGCGCTTAATTGTCACATTCGGCCAGGATCGCGCAAGGTCAAGGTTAAGTTGAAGCCATTTTTCCAGCCCCGGCTCCGTGTCCGGCTTGATGGCCTCGGCAGGACATTCCGGCTCGCAAACGCCGCAGTCGATGCATTCATCCGGATGGATCACGAGCATATTCTCGCCCTCGTAGAAGCAATCCACGGGGCAAACTTCGACGCAATCCATATATTTGCACTTGATGCAGTTTTCGACGACGACATAGGTCATGATCGTTTTCCTTCGCGAGCGAAAGCCACCTCGATGACGCTGCCAGCCCGCGGTTCGTTAAGCTGCTGAGGTTCGCGGAGAACTAAGCGCGATGCTTTCTCGAATTTACGCTATCCCATTGAAATCGCGTAAATTCGAGAAAGATCCCGCCCCAGAAACACGCCTTCGCCACGCGGCGTCTGACGCCGCCGATAGTACAAGATTTGATCTATT
>PLUZ01000121.1:0-3646 GCA_003162995.1 Methylocapsa sp.
TTGCCCATTGGTTCAGATCGCGCTGGCGTTTGGGGAGCTTGGTCACTTGTAAGGCTGCCAGGTTGATACGCGCTTCGTTAGCGCTTTGTTTGCGTCTGTCTCAGCTTCGCGTCGAGTCGCGTAAGAATGCGGGGACCGGATATGAATTTGATCACCCTCGCAAACCGTCCAGCGGAATCGTCCCTCGCTTAATGGATCAGCCTCAATCTTGAACGTGAATGGATGAAATGCGGCCATGTCCACATTATGGGGCGACAACGGCGCCATCGCTAGAACAAAATCATACTGCCTTATTCAAACTGGCCCACTACCCTTTAATTACAAAGCTTTACAAAATCGCAGTGAAGAGAGACATTAGCAATTCTCTGGAAGGATTTAGAGGCCTCCCGACCATGGCAAAGCATAAGCCACAGCAAGACGAAAAGGGCCGATTCCTAACCGGGAATAGCGGCGGTGGCCGTCCAAAAGGCTCGCGTAATCAATTGGGCGAAGCGTTTGTCGCGGACCTCTATGCCGACAGGCAAATGGGGCCGATACCATCGCCCGCGTTCGTGAAGAGCGGCCGCAAGACTACCTGAAGGTTGTCGCGTCGATCTTACCGAAAGACGTCAACCTCAACGTCTCGCGCTTTGACCATATGACCGAGGCCGAGCTTGATGCAGAAATTACCAGGCTTGACCGCGAAGCGCCCANNGAGGAGCTTAGACGCGGAGTGGGCCAGAATATTAATTGAGCCGTGGCGGCCATATCCTCTGCAGAAAAATCCTAGAATCGCACAGAGAATTGCGACGGTTTGCCCACCGTACCAATTTGACTTTATTGACTGTTTTTCAAACGTCGCAACTGTCGCAAAGCCGCTAGCCGTCACGCCTTACTACACAAGCACTCCATTTCACTACGGGTGAGCGAGCTGCTCTCCGAACGCGATATAGAGCACGCCCGCGCCACAGAGAAGGCCACAGAGGCGCTTAAGATAGACCCTTTTCGGAAGTTCAGCTAATATTTTCCAGNNTAACTATCGCCTATCCATATCCAAAATAATGAACATCGCATACGTTTCGATTGAAGTCGTCGCCTTAAACAAGGTTTGCTCAATGAGACGTTTCTCTATTTTGCTCGCCCTATTGACACTTTGTTCGAGTGCCGGAGGGATCGAGGCGCCCCGAAACCTGAACGATTACCCTACGGACCATCCGATGCGCATTGTGGTGGCGCGCAGTTCACAGCCCGGATGCGAACCGAAATGCGCCGAATGGATTTCGGCCGAAGGCGACATCGTTTTGGCCAGCGCAGAGCTGCTCCGCAAAGTTGTCAATTCGCTCGGCGGCCGGAAATTGCCAATCCTTATTCATTCGTCGGGTGGTGGGATAATAAATCAGGCGATGCTCATGGGATATCTCATAAGGGCGCGCGGACTTGATGTCGCGGTCGCCAAAACCGTCTTCGATCCCTGTGCGAGTACGCCGGGGGGCTGCAAGAAAGGAACGTGGACCGGGCCTCTTGGCGAGCCGGAATCGCAATCGGCTTTCTGCAATACCACTTGCACGTTTGTTCTCGCTGGCGGCGTTCGCCGTTTCGTCGGCTCGGAAGCGCTGATCGGGGTCCGCAACTTCAGGCTCAACCCGGCGATAGTCGAAAGATGGAAACAAACCTACCGGGGGGACGACGCCCGTAGACACGGTCATACAACGTTCATTTGTTCCCCCCATGGCTGCTTATTACCGGACCTACTTTAGAAAGTTAGGCATTTCCGAGGATATTGTGGACTTGATGGTTTCAACGGGCGAGAAACCAATACTCACCGAGCCCGAATTGCTGAAACTGCGTTTGGCGACTGAGGTTAAGAACGGACGCGCGGTGGTCTATGGGTACAAGGGCGCCAGCGACGACGAGCGAAGCCTAGGACGGCCATGAACCGCGGCGAAGAGCGCCGTGCCATTCGCGGCGCTACCTATGTGGCCCTCGCTACCTATGTGGCCCTATTGCACAAACTGGAATCTCGGTGCGTTCCCCTCGCGGATGCCACCCGTTACTGCGCCGAGGCTATTGAGGTCGCCAATTCCGCCGGTTCCCGCTCCAATTGTGCTGCCATTGATCCCGCCAGTCCGTCCAAATGAACCACCGCTGTCGCGGATGCCGCCGGTTGCCGCACTAAGGCCACGGCCTGTACCGTTGATGCCGCCCGTTGCAAGACCCCAACCCGTCGCATCCCCAACGCCACCGGTCCCGGCGCGCGTGGTACCGTTTATGCCCCCAGTTGCATTACCGACGCCCCCGCCAAGTCCGCCGGTTCCTGCGCCAATATGGCCCCTACCGGTAAGCAATGGTATTGACCTTGGCTGAATTCCAGCTGGCGCTCCAAAACCAGTTCCGGCTATCCCACCTGCTTTCCTGTTAATGGAGGCGGGTGCCAAGGCAGGCGCAATACCAGGCGCAGCGCCTGGCGCCTGGGCCAGAGCAGGCGCTGAAGAACTACCAATAAATGCCGCCACCACGGCCAGGGCCAATCGACACCGCACTTGTCTCTCCATAACGTTGGCCGAATCGCGCGGCTGTGAACGGTCTTTTGTACCACAGGCAACCACCGGATGACGGCCTTATTGAGGCCGGACCAAGTACCAGCGGCCGGACTGAACCCGCTGCTGAAATGGAAACGGGCTTATGACTGATCTTTCGGGAAAGTCTGCCCTTGTCACGGATGCCTCGCGCGGCATTGGATGCGCAAGCGCTTTTGCCCTTGCGAAAGCAGGAGCGGAGGTCACGGTTCACTACAGACGCGGCACGCAGGAGGCCGGCGGGTCTGCCTCGTGGCGTATCCGTGAATTTCTCTGGCGTGCTTACCGTGTGCTTACCATGGGCGGACACGGGTTGCTGATTCCCGGCTAATCCGTGCTAAGTCATTGATTTCAATGGTGGGCGCACACGGGCTCNNAGGGAATTTTCCCAACTGGGCCGAAAATGCACCATTTGGCGTCAATGGAATTCGGGATTTTCCCAACTACGCCCCTACCCTGCCCTTCTGACGCATCACGGCGTCGGGGGAACCCTTTGAACCACCGCAATTCCGGGTCGTCAGCAGCCGTCGAATTTTAGTTCCAACCCTTTTGCAACCTTCCGGCTGGATTTAGGGATGGCGAAAAGCTCAAAACGCGAGCCGCCGCCAGAGCGATTTTCGACAGGGAGAGGGGAGGATCGGCATTGATTGTGGACCGGCTGGGGGCCTAAGAGCGGCCAGAGCCCGCGGGTGCGGCTGAATTTTGACTAAAGCGTCGGCCTTAGCGCGATAAGTACGCTCGCGGGGAATCTCGCTTAAGAGACCCCTGACCAAAACGTGATTGTACGGAAGATGCGCTTGTATCACGACATAGACTATGTTGGTAGTGCAGGCACGGGGCGCCAACGGCCGATATGAAAAAATTGGCAAGTTTATCGAATCAGGCGAACCCGTCGAAATGCCGGAGGCGTGTTTAAACCGGATTAAATCCGGGGACGGCCATGACGAGCGGTGTCTATGGGTCGTTCTTTTCGGGATTTGGTATTAGGTTTAGGTTCCTTGTTTTTGGCTCGTTGCACTGTCGGACCATGCGACAGGTTAGGATTGCCTCCCTTCGCTTTCGGCTCGCCAGCCTTGCGCTCGGCCCGCACA
>PLUZ01000121.1:3705-3835 GCA_003162995.1 Methylocapsa sp.
ACCGGCTCGATGTCGAGATTGACGACAACCGTCTCGTTGTCGCTGCGCACCAGGACGCATTCGAGCGTCTCCTCGGTCGAAGCGTTAATCTCCTGGTGTGGCACATAAGGCGGCACGAAGATGAAGTCGC
>PLUZ01000272.1 GCA_003162995.1 Methylocapsa sp.
CCCAATAGGCCAAATCGCCTGGATCGCCGTATCCGCGTTTCTTCTTGCGATGATCTCTGGCTTGGCAAGCCCCCAGGTGGCCCTCGCCGCTGGGGTCGATCTGACAGTGATCTGTCCGAGCGGCGGATCGAGCGAGCCTAGCTTACAAGTTCCGCAGACGGGGAGTACAATTCCAATAACAGATCAAAAGCTCCGGGCTGTCGCGGCAAAAGCGTGCGGAAGCCCTGGACCCGTTCAAATCGCGAACGGCCGTACCAACGCAATTTTTGTTGCTTTCACAAACAGCGATCACCAATTGGGGCCGATCACTTGGGGTTCGGGTTGTACCCAAGTCGCAGGCGGCGCCGTGATCGGAGCTGGAATGACCTGCTCTGCGACGGTCTCCAGCAGCGCCGGTTCCACACGCTTTTGCGCAGTGAATGTATTCCCAGCCGTATTAAATGGGACACTGGCCGCAAAGAATGGGGTGACGATGGATTGCTTTAATGCCCAAGCAAATAACCAAACCATGGTCGAAACGACTTTTCAGCCCAACGGTCCGGGTTGTTTCAATCAGGGAAATTGTGTCTGGTACGACATAAGCACCATTCCCTCGACCTGCACGGACGCTCTTTGGAAGCAAAACGATTGCGCAAATACCGGCGGCGCATCTTACAATCTCCCAGTTTCGCTCGCCTGCGGTGGCACGGCATATTACACGTGCAAGGGACCTACGAGCGGTACGTATGGAAACTCGAATTATCCATCGAACTGCGGCAATCCTAATTCCATCTGCCTCAGCGGGCCTAGTTGTCAGAATGCTTACTTTTACCCAATGTTCTCTCCTCCCGAAAACCAATACCAGCCAAACAGGGCTTGCTTGGGTGGACAGGTTTTGACGATCACCTTCCCGTCCGGACCCTAACGAAGCGAGCATCGCCCCCTCATCCTGAATTTATCGAAGGAGGAAACGGCGCCTTTGGCGCCGCTTCCGCGAGAGGGTTGGGCTCGGCACCCGCACTTGACCAGGTTCCCAGTTGAACCGGACAATTTACCAAGCAACCACAGCGTTAATTAGCGGATAGGGTTAATTTCCCTGGTCAAGGCCGTGCCTCAGTTTCAGGTTCGGCTTTGCACCAGCGGGGTCACGTGAGCTTGAAGTCCCTCCGGCGCCCTTCCGCCCACGGACATCATTTGCCAAAATACTAAAGCGATTGCTTATCTATCCGCGCCATGATACTAAAGTAAATGCTTAACCAATTATCCCCGCTCGACCTCGCCTTTCAAGCCCTCGCCGATCCAACGCGGCGGGCAATGGTGGAGCGGCTCACACGCAGTCCGGCCTCGGTCGGCGATCTTGCGCGTCCGTTCTCAATGTCCCTGCCTGCCGTGCTGCAACATTTATCCGTCCTGGAGGGCTCGGGTCTGGTGGCTTCCGAAAAGATCGGCCGCGTCAGGATGTGCCGGATCGAACCCGCGGCGCTGAGCCTTGTGGAACAATGGATCAACGCCCGCCGCATCGAGTGGGGACGCAGGCTCGATCGGTTGGGCGCCTATCTTGAGGAACTAAAAGCCAAAGGAGACAGCGATGGCTCAAACGAATGAGTTGAAGGCTGGCGTAAAGCCCGAACCCCTCGTGATTTCGCGCAGCTTTCCAGCCCCGCGCGAGCTGGTGTTCCGGGCATGGAGCAGCGCCGACCATATGAAACGTTGGTTCTGCCCCGAGGGCTACAGCGTACCCGAGG
Organism: Methylocapsa sp.; assembly: GCA_003162995.1. GTDB lineage: Bacteria > Pseudomonadota > Alphaproteobacteria > Rhizobiales > Beijerinckiaceae > Methylocapsa. Next base: position 1,725 of record PLUZ01000272.1, read on the forward strand.
CCGAGATCGACTTCCGGGCAGGCGGCGTCTTCGCCATCTGCATGCGCTCGCCTGAGGGACAGGACTTTTGGTCGAGGGGCGAATTTACCGAGGTCTCGCCGCCGGACCGGCTGGCGTTCAGGGGTGCGGTCGTGGTTGGCGGCGAACAGAAATTCTCCTCCCACACCACCGTCACCTTTGAAGACGAAGGGGCCGGCGCGCGCATGACCGTGCGCCAGGCGTATGAGATTTTCGATCTGGGCTTCCTCTCCGCCGTCGAAGGCGCCCCGGAAGGCTGGCGCACCACTCTGGACAAGCTGGAGCGGGAGGTGGCGCGCATCCAGTCCTCACAAGGCCGGTCCATCGTTCACGCGACCTTCTCTCTGCAGCGCGTTTATGACGCCTCGCCGGCACAAGTGTTTCGCGCCCTCTCGGACAAGGCCGCCAAGGCCCGCTGGTTTGGGGACGGCGAGGGCTACGAGGTGCTGGAACGCGAAATGGATGTGCGCCCCGGCGGGCGCGAACGCTTGAAGGGACGATGGGCCAGTGGCATGGTCTCGACGTTTGACGCGGTCTACTTCGACGTCGTGCCGGACGAGCGGCTCGTCTACGCCTATGAGATGAGTCTCGACGACCGCAAAGTCTCTGTCTCGCTGGCCACCATCGAGCTTACGCCGGTGAGCGCCGGAACCCGGTTTTCGATTACCGAACAAGGCACCTATCTCGACGGTCTTGGCGACGGCTCGCGTGAGCGCGGCACGGCGTATCTGTTAGACCGGCTTGGCGCGTCACTCCAACGATGATGTGTGCATAGCCCTTCCGCGCGCGAGGCCGGCGCAGTCTTACCACGCCGCCCTGCCGATCCTCATGATTTTGTATTGATGGCGACCCAATTTGTGAAGGCCTCGATGAACTGTTGCAGGAACTTACGTGTTCCGTCGCTGGCGAGTTTGCCGCTTGCATCAAAGAGTTTGTCGGCGCCGCCGATATAGGCCTCCGGCTGCTGCATCGCGGGCACGTTCAAGAACACCAGCGACTGCCGCAAATGATGGTTCGCCCCGAATCCGCCGATGGCACTGGGCGAGGCGCTGATCACGGCGCCGGGCTTGCCGTTCCAGGCGCTCTGGCCATACGGCCGCGAGGCCACGTCCAAAGCGTTTTTCAAGGCCCCCGGCACCGAGCGGTTGTACTCGGGGGTGACAAAAAGGACGCCATCTGCCGCCCGCACCCTTGCCCGGAATTCCACATAGACCGGCGACGGATCCTCATCAAAATCTTGATTGTACAAAGGAAGCTGACCAATCTCGACGATATCCAGTTTCAGCGAAGACGGTGCGAGTTCCTCGAGCGCCTTCGCCAATTTGCGATTGAGCGACTCTTTGCGAAGACTGCCAACGAAAACGGCGATGTCACGAACCGCGCTCATCTGATCTCCCAGTGCACGAGAATTCTTTCCCCGGCAGGAAAACTCGTCCATTTGCGGAGTTTGGAAATTAGCACGCTTTCCGGGATTGGTCCCGGCTGCACCGCCCAGCCGCCGAAAATACTGATTTTCCGCGCAATCCCAAAGGCTCAAACCCTCGAAGCGTTCTCTTTACTTCTTTTCATTCTGGAATGTTAAACTCCCAAATCTTTTGGCAAAGGAAGAGATCATGCCTCGATCCGTTCACACAGGTTTTTTGATCGCAATCATGGGGGCCGTGACGATCTCGCCTATGAGCATGGCCCGTGCGCAGGATGTGAAATCGCTATGCGCGAGGGTAACCAACGACGACCGGGTGAGACCCATACCGATCACCCTTGTTCCACCAGCACGCCAGCTTTTCAGCTTTTCGGATAGCGCCCCCGACAAATATATTCAGAAAAGCACATCGTTCCGGTGCATGGCAGGCAAGGTTTGGCTGTGCAACACTGGCGCGAACCTCGTCTGCGAAAAAGCGGATACCAGCCGCACGTCAGCAGGCGCAGCGGATTTTTGCAAACAAAACCCGGGTTCGGACGTCGTTCCCATGGCCGCCACGGGTCACGGCACGATCTATGAGTGGACATGCCAGGGAAAGACAGCGGTTATCTCCAAACAGGTTGAAACCGTCGATCCTCGCGGCTTCATCACCGAAAACTGGAAGCAGCTGGATTAAGGGCCAAATCTTTGCAACAAGGCAAAAAATCTCGCGGAAGCGTCCTCGACCGCCTCGCCTTGGTGCGCGCCCGCATTGATCGCGCGGCGCGCGATGCCGGACGCGATCCGCGAGACGTGACCCTCGTCTGCGTCTCCAAGACGTTTGCGGCGCAAGACATTATGCCCGTGATTGACGAAGGAGAGTGCGTGTTCGGCGAGAACCGGGTCCAGGAGGCCTTGGAAAAATGGCCGCCGCTCAAAGCCAGCCACTCCGGTCTCGAACTCCACCTCATCGGCCCTTTGCAATCCAACAAGGCGCATGAAGCGGTTTCCTTATTCGATGTGATCGAGACGGTCGACCGGGACAAGATCGCTAAGACGCTCGCTGGCGAGATCCAGAAAACCGCTCGCCATCCCCGCCTTAACGTCCAGGTCAATACCGGCGCTGAACCGCAGAAGGCGGGCGTGCTTCCGCAAGAGGCGGATCGCTTCATTGAAAGCTGCCGCAAGGACTACGGCCTCGAAATTTCGGGCCTCATGTGCATTCCGCCGGTTGACGATCAGGCCTCGCCGCATTTCGCGCTGTTAAACCGGATCGCCGCCCGCAATGGGATCGCGGTGCTCTCGATGGGCATGAGCGGTGATTTCGAGCTCGCCATCCAGCTCGGCGCCACCCATGTCAGGGTTGGCAGCGCGATTTTCGGAGAACGGTAACTCTGCGCCTCACCGCATCGTCAGCACCGCTTTCTTGGCAAGGCGTGGCAGCAGCCGGCGCAGATCGTCCGGGCGAAGCGCGACGCAGCCTTCAGTCGGCGCGAAATCCAGCCGCGCGCAATGTAGAAAAATCGCGCTGCCGCGATTTTTGCGGCGCGGCCGGTTGTTGTAATCGAGCACGATCACCAGATCGTAGAGATGATCCGCGCGCCAGAGTTTTTCATGTCCCGTCCGGCAAGGCAAAGTCACATGCCGGTTGTAGACGGCACTCTGCGGATCATCGCACCAGCCATCGTTCGGCCGCATGGGCCGCATCGGCAAAGACCAAGCTCTGCGCGAAATTCTGTCCGCCCGGAAAAAGCCAGCAAGAAGGTGAAACTCTCCGGCTGGCGTCGCCTGATCGCCTTCCCACTTGGCGTGGCTGATCCCGGCGCGCCCAAGCGCGCAGGCAATCACGAGAGGCCCGGCGTGCAGCCTGCCAAGCGAGACCTGCTGCGCTTGAGCCAGGCGCGGAATAGGGACCGCTACAAGACGGCTTAGGCCGCGCTTGACCTCACCTTTCCCGCGGACCAGAGAGTTTGTCAGTTTTTTTGCAACAGGTTTCATGCAAGTCTATGGTTTCGCCCAGCTAAAAGCGATTCGTTGGAGTATGTCCCGAAAAACTTGCTCGACTTTTTCGATGAGGACGTGCTCCAACTCTTTGAATCTGAGCGATTCCTTTTAGCGCATTTGGGAGCCGCGCGGCGGATGTATCCCGGTTGAAAATGCTCTGGCTTTCCCCGAGAATGCTTTCCCTTCCGCTTTGTGAATCAAACCAAGGAGTTTCGATTAGAACCGTCGAAGCCCTATCCGGGAGAAGGAGAGGATAAAGGCAGTTCCGCACGGCCAGCGGAACCAGTGTGAATCCCCACCGGTTATTGAACCCGAGGAAGCCCACTTCATCAAGGACAAGTTCATGACCACGGCACTTAAGATCCTGATCGCCGACGACGACGCAGATTTGCGTGCGGCCTTGGCCGAGCAGCTCGCCTTGCACGAAGAATTCTTGACCGTCCAAACGGATACGGCGCGGGGGGCGCTCGACGTGGTGCATGGACAGACGCCCGACCTCATCATTCTGGACGTCGGTCTGCCGGATATGGACGGACGCGAGGCAGTCAGGCAATTGCGCCAGGAAGGGTTTAAGAATCCTATCATCCTGCTGACGGGACATGATTCGGAAACCGACACGGTCGAGGGTTTCGATGCCGGGGCCAATGATTATGTGACAAAGCCGTTTCGCTTCGCCGAGCTGCTGGCGCGGATCCGCGCCCACCTGCGCCAGCATGAGTCAAGCGAAGAGGCGCTGTTCCGGATCGGCCCCTATACATTCCAGCCTGGCGCTAAACATTTGATCGGCGAGAAAGGCAATAAGCTCCGCCTGACGGAAAAGGAAACCGCTATTCTTCGATTCCTCTATCGCGCTGGACAGTCGGTCATCTCCCGGGAAGTGCTGCTGCGCGAAGTCTGGGGCTATAACTCGAATGTCACGACGCACACTCTAGAGACTCATATCTACCGGCTCCGCCAAAAGATCGAACGCGATCCAACCAAGGCGCAGCTATTGGTTACCGCGGCGGGCGGGTATAAGTTGATCCCGTGAGTGTTTGGTAAGCCTTTCCGGCCAGGAGAAAGGTTTGAGGCTGGGGAAGTGCCCGCATGGGATTGGACGACAATATCGGTAGACTTGCGTGCAATCCGACATTTGCCATGATCGAGCCGGATGCGCTGCGGCTGCTCGCTTTTTCGGGCGACACGCTCATTCTGCGCGCTGGCGACGTTTTGTTTCGCCGGGACGAAATCTCCAATGGCGGCTTCGTGGTGCTCACCGGATCGGTCGCGCTGGATACCTCGGGCCACGGCGCCTCCACGGCACGGATTGTGCGGCCGCCGGGGCTCATCGGTGAATATGCATTGCTGACCGAAACGCGGCGGCCGGCAACGGCGATCGCGCGCGAGCCATCGACCGTTCTGCGGATTTCGCGGCCGCTTTTCCTTCGAATCTTACAGGAATTTCCCGAGAGCGCGGAACGGCTGCGGCAATCCTTGAGTGAAAGACTGGGTCAGTTCATCGGCGATCTTGGCTCCGTGCGGGAAGCGTTTGAAGCGGACGATGTCCCAAAATCCGAATAATATCGGCGGCGTATTGGCGAGCCGCGCCGGTCCTCAATGCGGTTCGGCCCCGCGTGCAAGACCCTGCCGGTAAATCGCCAAGACATCTTCGATGAGCGCGTCGAGTTTGTCTTCCTCGGCGAAATCAGGCGGAAACTGATGGTCGGCAATGAGATGCGAAAGCCCGTGGACCAGCGCCCAGGCGCCGATCACGGCGGCGCGGCGCGTCTCTACCGGCACAATCGTTTCGATCGCCTGGCGCAAAACCTCGAAACTGCGCTCGGCCACGGCTTTTAGAGCCGGAAAAGGGTCCTTTACAAGCTCGGGCCCAAACATCAATAGATAGACCGCCGGTTGCGCCCTGGCGAAAGCGATATAGGCAATGCCCAGCGCGCGCAGACGCTCAAACCCGGTTCGTCCCTCCGCCGCCTGCTCCATCGCAACGCCTAGCGCCTCAAAACCATCGGCGGCGAGCGCCGCCAGAAGCGCCTCGCGGCTATCGAAATGCCGGTAGGGCGCATTGTGGGAAACGCCCGCCACGCGGGCCACCTCGCGCAGGCTCACCTGCGCCGGGCCACGTTTTTCGAGCAGGCTCAAGCCCGCCGCGAGCAAGGCGCGCCGCAAATCGCCATGATGGTAAGGCACTAGCTGAGCCTTGCTTTTTGATGTTGACAACGGCAACATTCCTTCTAATGTAGACACTGTCTACATTACATGATCCGTTCGGCTCAGCAAGCTGAGAAAGTGTAAAGCAATGACAAGCATAGGCTATTTGGCGGGTTTCGAGACGCTGGACACTGAGACGCCCGGCGTGGAACTCGCCTGGCAAGGCACGCCGCCGGCCTGGCTGAACGGCGCTTTGCTGCGCACCGGCCCCGCCAAATTCGAGGCGGGTGCGACCGCCTATCGCCATTGGTTCGACGGGCTTGCCATGCTGCACCGTTTCGCCTTCGCGGGCGGCAAGGTCCGCTACGCCAACCGTTTTCTGCAAAGCGGCGACTATCGGGACACCGTAAAACATAATGCTATTGCGCGTGATGAGTTCGCGACCAATCGCGCCGGGCTGTTAGGCTCGCTATTCGCCACGCGCCTCACCGGCAATTCAAGCGACAACGGCAATGTGAATGTGCTTCCCTACGGCGAACACGACATGGTGGCCTTGACGGAAACGCCCTATCCCGTGCGGATTGATGCAAAAACACTCGAAACCCTCGGCCCGTTCGCATGGGCGGATAGGCTCGACTGCCAGGTCACGACCGCGCATCCGCATTACGACGCAACAAGGCAGCTCATTTATAATTTCGAAATCAGCTTCGGCCGCAAGACCCTCTACCGTTTTACGCGCATGGCGCCGGGCTCGCATAGCCGCAGCGTCGTCGCCGAGATCGAAACCAGCGAGCCCGCCTATACTCACAGTTTTGGAATGAGCGAGCGGCATTTGATCCTCGCCGAATTTCCGCTGGTGACGAAGCCGCTGCGGCTGTTGTTGAGCGGGCGCCCTTTCATCGAAACCTACCGCTGGTCGCCCGAGCGCGGTGTTCGCTTCACCGTGATCGACAAGGAGACCGGCGCGATCGTCCGGCGCGCGGAGGCCGGCCCTTGTTTTTCCTTCCATCATGTCAATGCCTATGAGGAGGATGGCGCGATCGTGCTCGACCTCGTCGCCTTTAAGGACGCGCGCATCATCGACGCTCTTTATCTCGCTGGGCTCCGCGCCGGCAACGCCCTGCCGGAAGGTCTTTTGACGCGCTTTGCGATTCCGCTGGGTGAAGGCCCAGTCACGCAAAAAGTCCTTTCATCCCTCACCACGGAGCTGCCGCGCATAAACTATCGCCGCCTTGCCGGGCGCCGCCACCGCTATGTGTGGAGTGCTGGCGCGGCAAGCGGCGGCTTCTTGGACTGTCTCGTCAAGCAGGATGTCGAAACCGCGAAACCCGCGACCTGGAGCGAGAAAGACTGCTTTCCCGGCGAGCCGGTGTTCGCCGAAGCGCCAAACGCCGGGGCCGAGGACGAGGGCGTTCTGCTATCGGTTGTGCTCGACGGCGAAAAGGGGCGCTCTTTCCTTCTCGTTCTCGACGCCGCGACCATGCAGGAACGCGCGCGGGCCTATGCGCCGCATGTCATTCCTTTCGGCTTTCATGGCAATTATTTCGCCAACGCGGCTTAGCCGCATCGCGCGACCTTTACGAGGAAGATCACATGTATCATGCGATCGTCGCCGCGCGCATACGCGAGCTGTTCCGAAGGCTCGGACAAGAAGACTATACGCCCATTCTCGATAGCCTTGCACCAAGATGCGAGCACAGTTTTTTTGGGCAACATGCGCTTGGCGGAACCCGCTGGACGCCTGCAGCGATCAAACGCTGGTATGAGCGTTTACCGCGCGTGCTGCCTGGCCTTTCCTTCGAGATCAAACGGCTTGTCGTGACCGGCTGGCCCTGGGCAACGACTGTCGTCGTGGAATGGCGGGATTTTGGCCGTGCGGGCGACGGCACCGCTTTCACGAACCAGGGCGTGCATGTCATCAGCCTGCGCTGGGGCAGGACCACCGCGATCCGCATCTATTGCGACACCGCGCTGCTCACACAAGTGCTGGAACGCAATGCCGCCTGCGGCGTTGCCGAGGCAGTTGCTGCGCCCATTGTCGATGAACCCTGAACAAAGGAGCGATCCGGTGAATGAAGTGCCGGAGTGCAAACGGGTGCCCCACGCGATCGAAACCACATTTGCCGCCCAGCGCGAAACCGCGATCGCGCTTCGCACTTCGACCGCCGCGATGCGCATCGAAAAGCTGAAAAGGCTTGAGGCCGCGGTCCTAGCCCATCGCGAGGCGATCATCCGCGCGCTTGCCGCAGATCTGCGGAGACCCGAAGCCGAGACCGATCTTTTGGAGATTCTCCCCGTGATTGCCGGACTCCGTCATGCGCGCCGGCATCTGAAATCCTGGATGAAACCAAAACGCGCCGCGCCGACCTTGACGCTCTTGGGCACCAAGGCCCGCATACGCTATGAGCCGAGGGGCGTCTCGCTCATCATCGCGCCTTGGAACTATCCGGTGAGCCTCTTGCTCGGACCTTTGACGTCCGCCATCGCCGCCGGTTGCCCGGCCATCGTCAAGCCCTCGGAAATGAGCGAGGCGTGCTCGGAGGTCATGGCAAAGCTGATCCGCGAGACTTTTGACTCGCAAGACATCGCCGTGTTCGAAGGCGATGCCACGGTATCGGCGGCACTGCTCGATCTCCCCTTCGATCATATCTTCTTCACCGGCAGCCCGGCGGTCGGCAAAGTCGTCATGGCGGCGGCGACGAACCATCTCACGTCTGTCACGCTGGAACTCGGCGGCAAATCACCCGCCATCGTCGATGAAAGTGCCGACATCGCGAAAGCGGCGCGGAGCATCGTTTGGGGCAAGTTTACCAATTGCGGCCAGACCTGCGTCGCACCGGACCATGCCTATGTGCATGAGAGCCGCTTGCCGCAATTCGTCGCTGCGGCGCAAGCCGCGATCAATAAATTCTACGGCGATCCGGCGAAAAGCCCGGATTACTGCCGGATCATCAACGACCGGCATTTTGAGCGCATCTCCCGCCTCATCGACGAGGCAACTGCTAACGGCGCCACCATCGCTGTCGGCGGCGAACGCGACAAGGCGCAAAAATTCATCGCGCCGACGCTTTTGACCAGCGTGGACGAGGGGGCCGCGATCATGCAGGAAGAAATTTTTGGCCCCGTCCTGCCGGTCATCGCCTATCGCGATTTGGCCGGGCCCCTCGCCGCGATCAACGCGCGGCCAAAACCGCTCGCGCTTTATGTCTATGCCAAGGATCAAGCGCGGGCCAATCGCGTGCTGCAAGAAACATCGGCGGGCGGATCCTGCATCAATGCGTCAAATCTACAATTTGCGCACGACAATCTGCCATTTGGCGGCATTGGCAATTCGGGGCTCGGCAATTCCCACGGGTTTTATGGTTTCCGTGCCTTCTCGCATGAGCGTGCGGTTCTTGAAGACAAGTTCAGCGTGGTGCCGATGCTGTTCCCGCCCTACACGGCGCGCGTGAAGTGGATGATTGAATGGACGCTACGGTTTTTTACGTGAGGCCAGGGAGTGGCGCCGCGGTCAGCAAAGGAAATCGATGAGGGCAGGGAACGTAAAGAGTGGCGATGATCGGAACGAGACTTGGGCCAGTTTGAATAAGACGAGTTAGAGCGGCCAGCTTGACTGCCGTCAGAAAAATGATTTTTCCGGATTCCGTGCTTCGTGTCGTTGGGATACCATGTGAATATGGCAGACATTGATCTTCGTTCACTCTCCCCCAGCGACATTGTTCTTCATTTCGGCGGCCGCCCGAATGAAGTTGACGCATTTACTTTTTCTAATTCACTAATCGCTTTTGCTGAGGCTATCAGTGAAATAAATGGCCAGATAAATGAAAACTATAGTATAGAAATAACAATTTAGGGATTAGGGCCTGGAAGTTTTAGAGCGCGTATAACGACACACTTAAAATCTCTTGGCGGCCTTCTTAAACATGACGCTAGAAACGTGATTGCATCATTGTTGGCGTCTTATATTTTCTTACGATTGTGCCCTCAAGAGCCTCCGAAAATAATTGTTAATGACGATTCTATCGTGATAACAACCGGTTCGGATCGCATAATTATTCCAAAAGCCACGTGGGAAGCGAAAGAAAAAATCAAAAATCCGAAGGTTATTGAACATCATATCAGCACCGCGTTTTCTGTGATGGCCGAAGATCCCTCTGTTTCTGATTTTGGGATTGCATCCTCTCTTTCTGACCCTTCTCCTATTGGAACAATCAACCGCTCTCAGTTCGCGGCCATCGCCCGCCAGTACGAAGAAAAGGAAGATGACAAAAACAAAAAATTCCAAGACGAAAGGACAAAGCTGACCGTTCTCAAATTAGTTTTTGAGCGTGGCAATAGGAAATGGCAATTTGTTTGGAACGGGATTCGAATTTCCGCACCGATAAAGAGCGACGAGTTTTTCGACAAGCTCGCCACGAGAGAATACGATTTCTCTCAGGGCGATGTACTTGATGTGACATTGAGAGTGCATCAAGTGAGAGACGAAATTTCTGGAGTTTTTATAAATAGCGACTACGAGGTCATTGCCGTTCATGGCCTTGAGAAAATGCCGCGTCAACGCGATTTATTGCGCTGACTTTTGTCCCAGCTTTCGGGCGTTGCAACTACGCGCCAATATCTCACCCCAAAAGATCGATCAGCGCCGGGATCAGCGGCGCATCGGCGGGCGGCATCGGATAGGCGCGCAGATTTTTGGGCGCCACCCATTTCAGTGCCTGATTTTCCCGTGCCTCGACAAAACCGCTCCAACGCCGGCAAATATAAAGCGGCATGAGAAGATGGAAGTCTGGGTAGGCAAAGCTCGCGAAGGTGAGCGGCGCAAGGCAGGCTTCCTCGACGCTGATTCCGAGTTCCTCGTGTAATTCCCGGATCAAGGCCTCTTCCGGCCGCTCGTCCGCTTCGACCTTGCCGCCGGGAAACTCCCAAAGCCCCGCAAGCGTCTTGCCTTGCGGGCGTTGCGCGATCAGCACACGGCAATCCGGGTCGATGAGCGCGGCGGCGGCAGCAACGAGCAGGAGGCGCACCAGGCTCGCCTTTATGACCGGTAGTCGCCGTTGATCGCGACATACTCCTTGGTGAGATCGCAAGTCCAAACCTTGGCCATGCCCTTGCCCAGGCCCAAATCCACGCGGATGAGAATTTCTTCCTCGCGCATCAGCGCGGAAACCTTCGCCTCGTCATAAGCGGGATCGCGCTGGCCCTTGTGGGCGACGCGAATGCCGCCGAACCAGATCGCCAGCTTGTCGCGTTCGGCGCGCTCGCCCGCCTTGCCGACAGCCATCACGACGCGGCCCCAATTGGCGTCCTCGCCCGCGATAGCGGTTTTGACCAGCGGCGAATTGGCAATCGAGAGAGCGATTTTTTTGGCGGCACTGGCCGAGGCCGCGCCGGTCACCTGAACCTCGACAAATTTGCGGGCGCCTTCCCCGTCCTTCACGACCTGATAGGCGAGATCGAGGAGGAGACGGTTTAGCGCCTGCTTAAATGGCGCGAGGCGGCGGTCGTTGGCGGTGACGATTTTCGGCGCGCCACGTTTGGCTGCGGCACCCGTCGCAAACAGCAGCAAAGTATCCGAGGTCGACGTATCGCTGTCGATGGTGATCGCATTGAAGGAGTCTTGCACGCTCTTGGCCAGCATGGATTGCAAAACCGCCGAGGCAATCGGCGCGTCGGTAAACACGAAGGCCAGCATGGTCGCCATGTCCGGTGCGATCATGCCGGCGCCTTTCGCCATACCAGAAAGCGTGATCTCCACGCCACCGAGCATCGCGCTTGCCGTTGCGACTTTCGGAAAAGTGTCGGTCGTCATGATCGCCTTGGCGGCCTCGAGAAGACCATCCGGGGCAGCGTGTGCGGACATTTTTTCGAGCACGCCGTCGAATTTCGAGGCATCGAGCGGCTCACCGATGACGCCGGTCGAGGCGAGAAAAATTTCATTTGCCGGCGCGCCGGTTGCCTTGGCGGCGAGCGCGGCGGTGAGCTTGACCGCTTGCGCGCCGGCCTTGCCGGTAAACGCATTGGCATTGCCGGAATTGACGATTAAGGCGCGGGCCTTGCCGCCCTTGAGCCGGGCTCGGCACCAATCGACCGGCGCCGACGGACATTTGGATTTGGTAAAGACCCCTGCCGCCTGCGTGCCCTTGTCGAAGAGGGCCAGCATCACGTCGGTGCGATCCTTGTAACGGATGCCGGCGGCACCAGTGGCAAAGCGCACGCCCTCGATTTCCGGCAGCTCGGGAAAGGACTTGGGCGCGAGCGGCGAGACAGCGGCGATCATGGGATTGCGTTCCTAGATCACGATGATTTTGGATTGAATCCATCCAAAATCATGAAATTGAGCGATTCCAAAAGTTTAGAGCGGGATGCGGGTGGAAAACCGGTTTCCACTTTTCCTCCTCCCGCTCTAGGCTATTTCCTTGTGACTGGCACTTCGCGCCGGCCCGGGCCGGAACATCCTTAAGCGCGCCAAGTCTTCGTGTCAGAAGACTTCATGTCACAAGTCAGAGGAGAGGCGAACTGACTTCGCCGCCCTCCCTTCGCGTGCGTCTTAAACTTCAAGAATTTCCGCGCCCGCACGGAAATCCCGCCATAATTTCCATGCCGCCGCGATTATTTCTTGGCCGGTGCTGGAGCAGGAGCTGCCGGAGCCGGGCTTGCCGCCGCGGGCTTGTCCGTTTTGGGCGGTGCTGGCGGTTCCGTGATCTCGATCTTGGCCCCCTTGCGCAAATCCGTGACATAGGCCAATTGCGCCTTTTGCACGACATAGCGGCTCACTTGGTCCTTGACCTGATCGAAAGTCGGAGGGGTCTTCTCGCGTTTGTCCAAGATTTCGATGAGATGCCAGCCGAATGGGCTCTTCACCGGATCGGACATTTGGCCGACGTCGAGCTTGAAAGCGGCATCGGCGAATTCCGGCACCATGCGATCCTTGGTGAACCAGCCAAGATCGCCGCCTTCCGAGCCCGGATCCTTCGACACCTCCTTCGCAACCTTCTCGAATTCCTCGCCGCCCATGATCCGTTTCAGGGCGCTTTTCGCTTCGTCCTCGGTGGCGACAAGGATATGACGCGCATGGATCTCGGTCTCCGGCTTTTGCTTTTTCACCTCTTCGTCATAAGTGGCCTTGACGGCGGCATCGGTGGCAGCGGTTTTCGCGACCTGCGCGAGGACGCCCTCCATTAGCAGCTTTTCCTTATAATACGCGAGCTTCTTGGCAAATTCCGGGGTCTGGTCGGCCTTCTCGGACAGGGCCTTTTGCGCCACCAGTTCGCTATTGATCAAATAATCGAGCAGATAGCCTTCGCGCGATTTGTCGTCTAGCTGGGGCGGCAGGCTCCCGCGCAGATCATCGGCGGCGATCTTCAAATCGTCATCGGTAATTTGCTTTCCGTTGACCGTGGCGAGTATCTTGGCCGTTGCAGGAAAGGCAGCAAGGATCGCGGGCGTTGCCAGGGCCAGCATGCACGCCATACCGGCAGCTTTGGTACGCAGGCTTTTCGTCAGAAACATGAAGTTGAGCTCCGCAAGATTAGGCCGCCGCTTCCCGCGCCGCGCCGCATTAAGGGGATTTGCCGCGCGACCATGCACGGACCGGCGGATTTGACAAGCCCCGCCCCCAATCTTATCTGTCGACTGGGCAGCCCCCGGATCGAATTTCTTAAGGATTTTGCCAGCCGCCGCTCGCTGGCAATCCGTGTTTCGATCCTCCAAATAAAGCATTGCAGTGCGGCGGACACGAGGGTTTCCGGGCAATCGCCCAAGCTTTGAAGTACGATCCCCCGCAAGCGGAAACCGGCTGCCAGATCAAAGATCACGCGAAAACAAGCGAGTTTAGACGGTGATCCAATGTGATGTGATGGGATCGTGCTTTAAGCGCTCATGGCCATTAAAGAGAGTGCTCCGGTCCGTGTCCAGAAAGGTCGTTTTATAATGTTGGGCTCCTTTGCGAAAAAGATTTTCGGCTCCTCGAACGATCGCCGTCTCAAGGGCTACCGGCCGAAAGTCGCGGCGATCAACGCGCTTGAGCCAGAGGTGCAAAAGCTCACCGATGCCGAACTCGCCGGACAAACGGCAGCGTTCCGGGAGGCGTTCGCCGCCGGCAAGACGCTCGAGGAACTGCTCGTGCCGGCATTCGCCACGGTGCGGGAGGCGGCGCGCCGCGTCCTCGGACAACGGCACTTCGATGTCCAGCTGATCGGCGGCATGGTGCTGCATGAAGGCGCGATCGCGGAGATGCGCACCGGTGAAGGCAAGACGCTTGTCGCGACGCTCGCCTGCTATCTCAACGCACTCGCCGGCAAAGGCGTGCATGTCGTCACCGTCAATGATTATCTCGCCCGCCGCGACGCCGAATGGATGGGCAGCATTTATCACTTCCTCGGCCTTTCGACCGGGATCATCGTGCATGGCCTCGAAGACGAGGAACGCCGCCGCGCCTATGCCGCCGACATTACCTACGGCACCAACAATGAGTTCGGCTTCGACTATCTCCGCGACAATATGAAATACGAACTCTCTCAGATGGTTCAGCGCGGCCATCATTACGCGATCGTCGACGAGGTCGATTCGATCCTGATCGACGAGGC
>PLUZ01000405.1:0-264 GCA_003162995.1 Methylocapsa sp.
TCGCCATTCCACCTTTCGAGCCAACACCCGTCCCTGTCGGTGTTCCGAAAACCGGATACATGATCGAATCGATGGTCGCCGCCGTCGCTGAAAACATTCGCGACCTTATCGCAGGCAAGCAGCCGCGCAGCGAAGCGTCTTGGAGCGCCATCTGCCTCGCCGACTTCGGCAACAGCGGCGTGGCTTTTGTCGCCGTACCGCAAATCCCGCCGCGGAATATCAATTGGACCGGCGAAGGGTATTGGGTCCATTTGGCGAAAGTCG
>PLUZ01000405.1:297-15705 GCA_003162995.1 Methylocapsa sp.
CCGCGTGCTCGGATCGCATCCGGCAATCTCCAGAACTAAAGAGAGACACCATGTATAAGAACTGGCTTGGTATCACCACGGAGATGTCGGCGGCTGTCAAGGAGCTCCGTTCCGGATCACCGAATGTGATGAAAGAGTTCTCGGCCCTCGCACGCGCAGCCTTGGAACCGAAGGCGCTAGATATCAAAACCAAGGAATTGATAGCCCTTGCAATTTCCGTCGCAACCAGATGTGACCCTTGCATCGCATTCCATGCACAATCCGCCGTGAAACAAGGGGCCACCCGCGACGAAGTCATGGAGGCTATGGGAATGGCCATCTATATGGGCGCGGGCCCTTCGGTCATGTATGCCGCGCAAGCGATCGAGGCTTACGACCAATTCAGGGTTCCGGCGACGGTCGATTGACACCTGACAAGCCATTCCCTGCATTCCAGCGTCTCTTTCCGACGACGGTGGTGGCTGCGATTTGAGCGCGAATGCTCCCATTCATGCCTTTTTGGACCCTAACTTGCGAGAATGTGGAGGATAAGATGGCATATTATTTCAGCAAGACACTCCCGGTCGGCTTCGATGAAGCGGTACGCCGCACAACAGAGGCCCTAAAGCAGCAGGGCTTCGGCATCATCACCGAGATCGACGTCAAAGAAACCTTCAAGAAAAAGCTCGGGATCGACTTTCGTAACTATCGCATTCTTGGGGCTTGTAATCCTACGCTTGCTCATGAAGCGCTAAACCTCGAAGATAAGATTGGAACCATGCTTCCGTGCAATGTCGTGGTTCAAGATGCACCAGACGGCGCTACTGAGATCGCGGCAATCGATCCTGTCGCCTCGATGTTGGCGATTGAGAACCCGCTCTTGAAACAAGCGGCCGAAAGGGTTCGTGAGAGTCTCGAAAAAATAATAGCTAGCCTCTAAATACGCCCTCTGTACCTCCCCTCCCCGACAGCGGACTTTCCCAAATGCCCACGTCCGTGCAAATCCCGTAGTCTGTTGAACGGCCCGGGTGAGGTCGCGAGCAGAATGGATGCGAAATCGACCGTAAGAAGCCATTGATCATCGAGCCAAGGGGGCCTCGACGGCGAACATCGCCAATCCTATGAGTGATACGCGAAGCATCACAATCAGGCGGTCGCTAATCCATATTGGAATTATCAGCGCGGGCATGGTTCTCGGCTGGCTCTTGCCGACCGGATTTTTGTCCGAGTCTTGGCGCACCCTGTTCATCTCCCGGCACCGCCACTGTCGACGACCGCATCTAGCGCATCGGAGACCACGCGTCCCTTCTGGATTTGATCCGTAAGCCGCGATCAGACTCCGTCATTCATCTCACGGCTGGCATTATTGGCGAGGCGGGTTCAGCCCTGTCGAGGACTGGACGCAAGCTTCGTTCGCTCCTGCGAAGCGGTGCTTTGCATCCATGACTGGGGCGATCCGCGCGCCACACTCGCCCCCATGTGATGAATGGCAAGTTGTCAGTTTACGCGCCAGTTCCCGTATCTCAAATCCCAGCCTTTACACAAAAGTCGAGACCAACCAACATTCCGCTTTGTGGGTCCGAATGCTCAATTTTGAGCGACGCCGCAGTCTACGACGGCGGTGTGCTCGCGCCGGCGCTCTGCCCGCTTCTGGCGGTGACCTCCGAAAATCCGGCAAATCCTGGTCAATGTCTCAATCCCAAACTGCCTGCCCTTAGGGGGTGCGCTCCATCAGGGCACCAAAATTGCACACCCAAACTCAGGCAAAGGGCCTCGCCCTCGATGTCGCAATGAAACTCGGCCTCACCTAGTGTGTCTCGCACCTATTGGCCGCTGCCCAACCTTATTTTTCGACTGGAGTTCGACCCGTGACCGAAGTTTCTGAAAAGCGCTCCGTTCTGACCGAAGCAGATTTTGAGTATCCTGCTGAAACCCTGTGGCAGGCGATGACCGATTCAGAATGGCTCGCCGTATGGTTTTTCCCCAATGATATCCAGCCCGTTGCGGGTCATAAGTTCACCATTTGGGGACGCCCGATTGAGCGTTGGGATGGCGAGTTTAATTGCCAGGTGCTCGCGGTCGAGGCGCCCAAGATGATCAGTTTTCGCTGGTACGGCGGGCATGAGGAACTAAAGGCGTTTGGCCATTATATGGATACAACGGTAACCTGGACGCTTTCTCCGCTCCAGAGTGGTGGCACCCATTTCCGTTTCGTCCATGAAGGGTTTGGCACAGATTCTGGATCAGATGCCCTCTTTGACGTGATGGCCAAAGGATCCGAGAGTGTTCTCAGAACGCTCGCCAAGCGGCTTCCGGACTTAATCAAGTTTGGCGCGTGAGTTGCTCTTTGCCGCCACGCTAATGCTTATAAGGAGGCATGTTCTTCCTCCGGCTCGGAGAGAGCACCATAAAGCCAGCGGCGCAGGTCGCCTGCATATAACACGCCAGCGACACGTGCGACTTCGCGTTGATTGCGGATGAAACTCAGTGTCGGAATGGTTTGGATGCGGAAATATTGGGCAAGCTCGCCTTCGGCATCCGTGTTTACTTTGGCAAAGCGGAGCATGGGCTCGAATTCAGCCGCCAGGGCCTCGAAAATGGGGGCCATCGTTTGACAAGGTCCACACCAGCTCGCCCAGAAATCGATCACCAGAGGCAAACCCCTCGCGAGCGCATGGGCGTTAAAGCGCGCGGCCGTGAGGTGAATGGGTTGGCCAGTGAAAAGAGGGCTTGCGCAGGCGGTACATTGGGCGCTCTTCGCTTCTTGGCCTTCCGCAAGACTGTTGGCCGTGTCGCAAGCGGGGCATGGGATGATCAAATCATTGTCCTTCATCGGCCACTCTCGCCCATCAGCTGGCCATGCCAGCGTTGTTGAAATGCGGTCCATGACGGTTCGTCTTGAAAGACGACGTCGACAAACCACTCGATCGTGTGGATGCCGTCCGGCCACAGGCGCTCTTCGCCATGCCAGGTCAAAATAGGCCAGAGGGAATTGCGATAAGGTTGACCGGTGCTTTCGCGAAGCGATGGACGGCCCAAATGTTCGCTCAGCCAGGCCATGATCTCAGGCAGAAAGGCGCTTGCAAAGGAAAGCCCATGGCGGCTTAGGCGTTGTGGCGTGCGCAACAAATGCTGCTCGATCCAGGCAAAGGCCGGCGGCTCCTTTTTCGTGTGGAGCTCGCGCAGGACCAAGAGCCTAAAACCGCGCTCCAGCCATTGGGCCGGGACGGCGTGGATCGCCGTGGCCTCCGGTTGCATGGTCATCATGATCTCCTGATCATCATGCGGCATTTTTGACGAGCGCGAGGAAACGCCCGAGTCTTTGGGCTGTGGGCGCGACAGACGGAACGAAGCGATAGATCTTGCCCAATCCCGGGCGCGGCTCATATGCGGCGCCAAGAATCGAGCCAAGAGCCATGCCTCTGGAATTGCGAATTCATGCGGGCGGCGCGGACGCGACAGGCGGTGGTCTGTCGACCGCCTTTAAGGCATCTAGACAGGCAAACAGCGCCTGTTGACCGTCCTCCACGGCTTCTTCCGGCGTGTCGCCAACGCCGAGGCAGCCTGGAATATCGGGAAAGCGCACAATGTAGCCGCCTCCCTCCTCAGGCGGAATCGGTGCCACATCGTATCGATAGACGCTGAGATCGCTCATCGGTCGAGTTCATCCATGCGGTCGATCAAATCGATAAAAGCTTTCACGTGAACGGCTCTGACCTTCTTTTTCATGGGGATTGCGACGCAATTGGGAACCGAGGGATGGGTGAATGCGACATGGGTACCCGTCACCTTCCGGAATTTGACCGCATATTGCGATGCCGTGGTTTCAAAATCAGCGGGGACCCAATCGCCTCCTGGATTGCTGCGAAATGCTTCCAGCCGCTTATTGTGCATGTCTGATTGTCCAATGTCTTACTGACTAATGTCAGGCAAATAACGTACCACGAGTCCGACAGTCGAAGTCACGCGACTCCTAAGGTGCGGCAGTCTGCGTCTTCGACTGGCGGACACCGATATGTGCATCGGGGTTCACGCGCACGCACTCTTGCTGTTCGGCACGCGGCCGATGACCGCCCAGAGCGGATCGGTGCTATGGCCCGGCGGACATAGAGTGCGTGCCTCGATGCTGCCGAAGCCCGCCTGTTCGAGATAAAACATCACCAGCCTTTGATGATCCACATTGGGCACTGCCTGCCAGATCATGACCGCCTTGGTTGGGAAACAGCGGTTTGAAAAGGTGATCGCGACCAGGCTTCCAGGCTTCAGCACACGGGCGAGCTCGCGCAGCACACCCACCGGCTTTTGCAGATATTGCACCGACACGCAGATCGCCGCCGCGTCGACACTCGAGGTTTCAAGCGGCAGCATGGGATCGATGTTGAGATTTTGCAGGAAGAACCGGGATAACCTCGGATTGGCGGCAAGCTCCCNNCCTCCCGCTCGTTCATGCCATGTCCAATGACTTCCCGATAAGGGACATCACCAGGCAAATGGCTGACCCAGCTCGACATCAGGTCAAGAATGACACCTTCAAGCGGAAAAAGCTCGCGGTAGAGCGCCGTGACCGCGGCAATCGCGTATGCATCGATATGGGTGACGAAGCGCGGCTCGGCATAGAACAGCTCGTCTGGAGCCGTGTCATATTTGCCGTATGCGGCAGCGGGCAATCCGGAAAGGTCCCGCATGGCAAAGGCTCCATCCCTGTTGGAGGACGCCTGCCAGGCATCCAAGAAGCGGGCCAGCCCAATTTAAGGCATGACTCTTGCGTTATTTTCCCAGGCTCTGGGGCGAGTGCATGAAAACCTTTCTCGATTGGTCAGCTTACGACACTTATGGCATCGGCGATGCCTATTCCGGCATTCCAGCGACAGGCGGCAATTATGCCAAGGCAGTCGCCGTGTGCATGCGTAGCCGCGATTGCCAGAATACGGGCAAGGGCGTCATGTGTCCGAGCTTTCGAATCACCGGCGAGCGCAAACATTCGACCGAGGCGCGCGTGGCTGCGTTCAAGGCAGCGTTGAATGACGGAACCGACGCGCGCGCCTTCGCCGATCCCCGCCTCGACGAGGCGATGGATCTCTGCGTCTCGTGCAAGGCCTGCAAGAAGGAATGTCCGAGTTCGGTCGATATGACGCTGATCAAAACCGAATATCTCGCGCAGCGGCATGAGATTTTGGGCGTGCCACGGCGCACCTGGCTGTTTGGCGCATTGCCGGAATGGGCGGGGCGCCATCGCGCATGGCTCCGATTCGCCATCGGCCTCCGCAACCGCTCCAAATGGGTCGCGCAATGCGTCGAAAAATGGCTTGGTATCACCTCCAAGCGTCCCATACCGATGCCAGCCAAAAAACCGTTCGCCGGCTTCACCTCAGGAGGGGTGGCCCCGCGCGGCGAAGTTATTCTGTTCGTCGACACTTTCTGCCATCATTTCGATCCCGAGATCGCCGAGGCCGCCACCACCGTGCTCGAACATGCGGGCTATAAGGTCCGAATCGCGAAACCGGCGCCTGGCGACGCCGAACCAGACCGGCCGCTGTGCTGTGGCCGCACCTATCTCACCACTGGCATGGTCAAACAAGCGCGCCACGAGGGTGAACGCGTGCTCGCCGCCTTCCGTGGCGAAATCGCGGCGCAAACACCTATCATCGGGCTCGAGCCCTCTTGCCTCCTTTCGCTGCGAGACGAACTCTATAGCCTTGGTCTTGGCCAGGAAGTCGGCGAGCTTGGCAAGCAGCTTTATTTGATCGAAGAATTTCTTGCCCGAGAACATCAGAACAAAGGCTTGCGACTAAACCTCAAACCCCTCGATCTGCCGAAGGCGCTGTTGCACGGCCATTGCCATCAAAAGGCATTCGGCGTGATGAAAGCGACGCGCAAGGTCTTGAACTGGATTCCAGGCTTCTCCTACGACATCGTCGAGACGAGTTGCTGTGGCATGGCCGGCAGTTTCGGGCTCGAAGCCGAGCATTACGATGCGTCGCTGCAAATGGCGGAAATCTCGCTGCTACCGGCGGTGCGGGCAGCGGGTTCCGATGCGCCGATCATCGCCAATGGGTTTTCCTGCCGCCATCAGATCGAACATGGCAGCGGGCGCCAGGCGGTTCACACCGCGGTCCTGCTCCGTGACGCGCTTGTCTTGAATTGAGGGCGCCCCCGCCGGGAACCCAAGAGGCTTGGAGCGCTGCGTTGCAACGGCCTGTTTCTTGCCTGCCATTGTTCAACTTTGGAGATTTGTCGGAATGGCGACAATCCTGTTCTGGCAAAAGCGTGGCGTTAGCGTCTACGCAAGGCATGAAAGGCTGTTGGCCGAGTCAGGGACCTCGGAGCAGCTGCGGGCGTTCGGCGCCTGGCCTGTCGCCAAAAGCTTTAGCTGTGCCAGGCAGCGCGTGTAAAAGATCAGGCATGCTCAGCATCTGGTTTCACTTCTACAAAAGGCAAGTATGGGTGAAGAAGCCCCGCTGCAGCTGTTTGTATAATAGCCAGGCTTGACATGAGAGCCCCCGTCCCTCCACCCCTCAAGCGTTTCATCTGGGATATCCAGTCCATGGTGGAATTGGCGGAAAGCGAACGGGAAATTCTCGTGATCGGCCGCGACCTCATGGCCAGGCTCGTAGCGAGCGATGATTGGCTGCCAGAGGACTTTGCCGTTCCCGATGAAACGCAATACCAGCAGTACTTGCTTTATGGCGATGGCCTCGAGCGTTTCTCGGTCGTCAGCACTGTCTTTCATGGAGGCCAGACTATGCCGGTTTGCCAAGACAGGGTCTGGGAAATCCGCGGTCTGCTGCGCGGCTCCATGGGCGCTCAGCACTTCCTATGGGAGCCAGGCAGTGCGCCTCGGCCCAAGGGCGATGCCAAACTCGTCAAATCCGGTTCGGTCGATGTTGTCTCGCCCAAAAATGGGGAAGCAATGCAATTGTCCAACGCTCTCGCCGAGAGCGTTTCCATCAGCATTCATGTCTATGGGGGAGACATCGGCAAGATCCTTCGTCATGCGCTCGATGCCGATGGTACGGCACACGCTTTCATCCCCAGTTATGCGAACCCTGTCGCTTCGCCCGCTTATGATATCTGGTCGATCCAAACCGAAATTTGTGATTGACCACGCCGCCCTGAAGGAAAGTAAGCAACACTTATCAGAGAAGCAACACTGACACATTGGGGAATAAATTATGACGGATATGGCGGAACTGAAAAAGCGCAAGGAGCCGCTCAATCTGGCGATTGTGCATGTCGACCCCGATGCGTTCATCACGAATCTGATGGGCTGGCTGGAAATTACCGCATTTATTACGGCGCAACGGGCGGGCGAAGCGGAAATTCCCGCTGATGGGATAACCCCCAAACTGCCGCCGGAGAAACTAAGAAACGGAGCGGTGCACAATGTTGGCAATGATGCGATCTTCGCATTCTGCATGACCGCGGCGATGAAGGGAGACAAGGCGGCGGTGGATAAGGTCGAGGCCGCGCTCGTGGAGAGTATGGGGAAAGATTTCCCAGGGTCGTTCGGCCTATGGCATTTCCGGGGGACGATCGACGCTCCGACGACGCTGGAAGATTTCGTCGGTCAAGCTGGCAAGAAATTGCTGCTGGGCGATATCCCGCCGCCGCCGCTGCGGGCAAAAGAAAATTGGAATACGAGTCTGCGCTTCTTCGAGAAGGCACGCAAATCCAATTTCATCCACGAGATTATGTATCCCTTGGCAAAGTGGACCCGCGAGCGCGGGAACGAGATCTTGGACAAAGGCGTGGCCTTCCTACAGCATATCGAAGACAATGTTCCGATTTTGCGTGAGGCCCTGGATGACCCCCGTAACGATCAGCCCTTCATCGCGAATTTTCTTATGAAGCTGGCCCCGGCCGTGGACATGGAGCTGAACGAAGAATATCAGGGATTTCTGCGATCCTTGGCGCGCAGGTAGACGGCTTGGACTTAGCTCTCCTGCAGCCTAGGAAGGCCAAAATGCCCTATCACTATGATGAGTAATGCGAGGATCTGATGCCGCTTTACGCTTACAATTGCCAAAACTGCAATACTGAATTCGAGCTCTTGGTTCGCTCTACCGATGTCCCAGCCTGTCCCTCCTGCGGCAGCGAGAAATTGCAACAGCAGGTTGCCAAGATCTGCGTCGACATAAAATATCCGGCGATAGCAAAATCATGGCGCCGGGCCGCGGCAGCGAGTGGAGATCTCTCTAATTTCACTAAGCAAGAGCTGCAAACGAAAAAGAGCTAAATCCTTACCGGCGCCAGACGCTCGCCAGCCAGGGCTGCCTTTCGCGCGGAAGTCCGGCGGGGCGGTAATAGTGAGTGAGTTCGACAAATCCCGCCGCGGACCCATAGCGCCGCCATGCCTCCGGATCATGAAATACGCCATAACGCCCGTCGTTCCAGCCTTCTTCATTATGTCCGCGCGGGATCGAGCTGAAGAGCACGCCGCCCGGTTTTAAACAGGCATGCAATTCCCGCAGCACGCGCGGCAATTCCTGGCTCGGGACGTGAAAAAGCGTCGCATTGGCGAAGACGCCGTCGAAATATTGATCAGGCAGATCGAGCTTAAGAAAATCCTGTTGCCATACGGCGCAGCCGCTGTGGGACCGCGCCATGGCGGCAAAGCGCGCGGATCCCTCCAAACCGATCGCGATGTGGCCAAGCCCGGCAAAGACTTTTAAGTCGCGCCCTGGCCCGCAGCCAAAGTCAAGCAATGTGAGAGGATCGTCAGCCGCGATGTGCTGCAGCATTGCTGCGATGTTTTGCATAACGTCATGCTCGCGCGTGCCTTCCCAGAACGCTTCGGCGCGTTGGTTGTAATGGTCCAGGGTGCGGTTTGCGATTTCTTCCAGATTTCGCTGTTTCAGATTCATTTGAATATGGCTGTGCACGCGCGGAGCCGTAGATTACGCGTTTCGCCTTTGCTCAGCAAGCCAATCACAAGGGGATGATCGGAAGGCTTAGAGAATTGACGAGGGGCGAAACTCAAATCCGTTGGCAACGTTTATTCCGGTGCTTCCAGTGTTTCAACGCCGAGCACACGTTCGAGCACACCGGCGGGATCCCGGTCCTTCATGAGGGCAGTTCCCATGAGGACTGCCTTTGCGCCGGCGTTTCCCATGCGTTCGAGATCCTCGGCGGTGCCAAGTCCGCCCTCGGCGACGGGTAAGACCTTGTCCGCAGGGATGAGCGGTAACAGCGCTTCGCAGGTGCCGGGCTTGAGCGCAAAGCTATGGATATCGCGATTGGTGACACAGATGAATTCGGCGCCAATCGCAAGTGCGTGGTCAAGCTCGGCCTTTGTGTGAACTTGAACCAGCGTATCAAGCGCAACCGCCGAGGCGCGCTCGCTAAATTCTGCAAGCTGTTCGCCGAGCAAGCCGGCCGACAAGACCACTGCGTCCGCGCCAGCCAGACGTGCTTCGAGCATCTGATAGATATCGATCACAATGTCCTGCGCGAGGACGGGAATCTGGACGGCGTGATGAACGGTAGCAAGATCGGAATAAGACCCTTGGAAAGCGCGGCGATCGACGGCAACGGACAGGCAAGTCGCACCCACCGCTTCGAAATCCTCAGCCAATGCCTTATAAGGGATGACTTTTCGAAAGGAACTGTCGAAGGGTGAGGCCCCTTTTAATTCGGCGATCACAGCCGGCTTGCCCGACGCCTTGAATTGGGCCGCCAATGCGCCTTGAAAGCCACGCGCCATCGGCATTTCGCCGATCTTTCCCTGGAGCTGGCCGAGCGAGCGTTTTGCCTTGGCTTTATTCACCTCGCTGAGGCGTTGTGCGAGGAAGGGCCTGAGAAGGCTCCCTTCAGGCAGCCTCATGAGTAAACACTCCGGGCTCGCGTGGAGCCAAGACCTGATGCGTTATGGATGGTGCTGTTCATGATGTCCCGCAGTGATGTTTGTACCCGCACTTTGACAGATTTCTTGGCTTTTGGCCACTCTTCGATGGTGCTTGCATGCAAGTTGCTTGCCCCATTATCTCATGGTCGGCGCGGGCTGACCACGGGGTAGTGTGAGAGCGCTGTTATGAGGTGTTGAATGTTCACCAGAGTGTGCAAAGAGGACACGATCGCCGTAGGCGGAATGCGTGTCGTTATCGCCGATGCCCATGTGATCATACTGGCTTGGCCAGACAATGGCGTCATCAAAGCTTTCCAGGGGGTATGCCCGCACACCAATATGCCTCTGGCCGAAGCCGACTTCGACGGCACGGTGCTGACCTGCCCCAGTCATGCGTGGACTTGGGATATGAACACCGGTGCGCCGATTCACCCTCAAGAGAGCCCGCTGGCAGAATATCCGGTCAAAATCGAAGATGGCGTCGTCTACATCGATACCGACGGAGTTTCGCCTTTGTATGCGTCGCCATAGGCCACCGATCCCGCAACAGATGCGTCGCAGTGGCGAGCCCGACAGCAGATCGAGCTTTCACTTGAAAGCAATGGGCGCAACATTTTCATGTTGGGGCCATCGCAGTGAGGATCGCAATGATTGTTTTCGTAGCGCTCTTGCGCGCTATCAATGTCGGTGGGACGGGGACGCTTTCAATGAAAGAGCTCTCCGCCTGGTGCACGAATCTCGGCCTCGTCAAAGTTCGTACCTACATTCAAAGCGGCAATATCGTCTTCGAGAGCAGACTTTCCGAAGAAGTGGTCCGGAACAAGTTGGAGCAGATGCTGGCTAAAAATATAGGCAAACGGGTCGGCGTCGTGGTTCGAACAGCGTCGGACCTGCGGTCGGTTTTGGAAGCCAACCCTTTCCCCGACGCGCAACCGGAGAAGATTGCTGTCGTCTTTCAATCCGGCCCGTTGCCAGAAAGGCTTTTGGACAATCTGGTCATTCCAGGCGGCGAGGAAATCCGACCAGGTAAGCGCGAGATATACATTCACTATCCCGATGGTATGGGGCGATCCAAACTCAAGCTTCCTTCATTGATGGGAACCGCCACGGCCCGAAACATCAACACAGTGGCCAAGTTGGTCGCCATGACGGCGACATAGGACAATCATAGCGCAACGGCATGGATGATGGAGTGCTCATCCTCATTGGGCATGGCCCGCCAGGGTTTGAGCACTTTCGTCCGGCGCCTCGCCCCTATACCGGACAAACATCAAAAGATAAGCCGCAGTCATGCCGGCCTCTGGCGAGGAAACCTCAAATCGACCAGTCGTCGGCGAGGTCCTCGATGCGGTCGATGAGGCCGCGCGCGGTGAGCAGCGCGACGATCTGCGCCGCCGCCTGCTCGGCGGTCTGAGTGTTGCGGGCGACGATGATCTCGGGCGCCTCCGGCGGCTCGTAACTCTGAGTGATACCGGTGAAATTTTCGATCTCTCCGGCCATGGCTTTTTTATAAAGACCTTTGGGATCGCGCGCGATGCATTCCGCAAGCGGCGTATCGACGAAAATCTCGATAAACTCATCCTTTCCGACGAGGTCGCGAACCATGGCCCGCTCGGCCCGGAACGGCGAAATAAAAGAGCAAAGAACAATGAGACCCGCCTCCGTCATGAGCTTGGCGACCTCGCCAATGCGGCGGATGTTTTCGACCCTATCAAGCTCCGTAAATCCCAAATCCTTATTGAGCCCGTGCCTAATATTATCGCCGTCGAGCAGGATGGTGTGGACGCCATGCGCGTAAAGCCGGGTTTCAACGAGATTGGCGATCGTCGATTTGCCCGAGCCGGAAAGGCCCGTAAACCATACCACGGCGGGTTTATGATGCTTGATGCGGGAACGGTCCTGCTTGCCGACGCTAAGACCCTGGAGATGAATGTTGGCCGCGCGGCGAAGACCATAGGCGATCATGCCCGCAGCTGCTGTTTCGTTGGTCATGCGGTCTATTAAAATGAAAGCACCGGTTGTGTGATTCTCCTTATATGGGTCGAAGGCGATGGGCGCGGTCGTGGCGATGTTGCAGAAGCCAACTTCATTGAGGCTCAAGGTTTTCGCCGGAAGTTCGCCAAGCGTATTCACATCAAGACGGTGCCTGAGCTCAGTCACGGTCGCGGGCACGGTTCTGGTGCCAGCTTTCATGAGATAGGAGCGGCGGGGCAAGAGCTTGTCGCCGCTCATCCATATGAGATGCGCGGCGAATTGATCGGACACCTCGGGCCGGTTCTTCGGTTCGCATAAAATATCGCCGCGCGCGATATCGAGCTCATCTTCGAGCGTCAGAGTGACGGAATCGCCCGCCGTGGCGCTCGCAAGATCGCCATCCGCCGTGACGATACGCGCGATCCGCGACGAACGCCCTGAACCGGCGACAATAATTTCGTCTCCCGGACGGATGGTTCCACTCGCGATCGTTCCAGAGAATCCGCGAAAGTCGAGATGCGGGCGATTGACCCATTGGACGGCGAAGCGGAACGGCCGTCCGCCACCGTCTTCCGTAACATCGATCGTTTCAAGATAGTCGAGAAGCGCGGGTCCACTGTACCAGGGTGTGTTGGCGCTCTTTGCTGAAATGTTGTCGCCATGGCGGGCCGACACCGGAATGGGCATGATCGTTTTGAAATCGAGCGCGGCGGCGAAGGATTTGAAAGCCGCGACGATCTTGTCAAATCCCTCCCGGTCGAAGCCGGTCAAATCGATCTTGTTGACGGCAAGCACCACATGCCGGATGCCGGTCAGTGATACAATCGCGGCGTGGCGGCAGGTCTGGGTCAAGAGGCCCTTGCGCGCATCGACAAGCAGAATTGCGAGATCGGCGCCGGACGCGCCGGTTGCCATGTTGCGGGTATATTGCTCGTGGCCGGGCGTGTCGGCGATGATGAACGAGCGCCTTGGCGTCGACACATAGCGATAGGCGACGTCGATCGTGATGCCTTGCTCGCGTTCGGCTTCGAGCCCATCCACGAGCAGGGCGAAGTCGATGTTGTCGCCGTCGGTGCCGTGCCGGCGGGAGTCGCGCTCGAGTGCCGCCAGCTGATCATCGAGAATGAGGCTCTGCTCGTAAAGCAGACGGCCGATGAGCGTGGACTTCCCATCATCGACCGAGCCGCAGGTGAGCAATCTCAGGGTCGGAAGTGCCGACATTTGCTTGAGCAGAGGCGGGTCGGTTTGCACGGCTTCAAGCATCAGAAATAGCCTTCCCGCTTTTTCTTTTCCATCGAGCCGGATTCGTCGTGGTCGATCAGACGGCCTTCCCGCTCCGATGTCGTCGAAGCGCGCATTTCCCCGATGATTTCGGGAAGGTTCGCGGCGCGCGAGCGGATCGCCCCTGTCAAGGGATAGCAGCCGAGCGTGCGAAAGCGGACGCTTTCCACGCGCGGGACCTCGCCAGGCAACAAGGGGAGACGCTCGTCATCGACCATGATGAGAGAGCCGTCACGCTCGACGACGGGACGCTCCTTGGCAAAATAGAGCGGCACGACAGGAATATCCTCGGCCAAAATATAGTCCCAGACATCGAGCTCGGTCCAGTTGGACAAGGGAAACACCCGCATCGACTCGCCTTGTTTGATCCTGGTGTTGAAAAGCTGCCAGAGTTCAGGCCGTTGATTGCGCGGATCCCAGGCATGCGCGGCGGAGCGGTGCGAGAAGATCCTTTCCTTAGCCCGGCTTTTTTCTTCGTCGCGCCTGGCGCCGCCAAAAGCCGCGTCGAAATGCCAAAGGTCGAGGGCCTGGCGCAGCCCTTCGGTCTTCATCACCTGCGTATGGACCGACGAGCCCGAGGCGACCGGCGAAATGCCGCGCTTCAGACCGTCCTGGTTGATGTGCACGAGAAGCTCCATCCCGGCCCTTCGCGCAGCTTCGTCGCGAAAAGCAATCATCTCGCGAAATTTCCAAGTGGTATCCACATGGAGCAGCGGAAATGGCGGCTTCGAGGGGAAGTAGGCCTTTTGCGCCAGATGCAGCATCACGCTCGAATCCTTGCCGATGGAATAGAGCATGACGGGCCGCTCGAACTCCGCGGCCACCTCGCGCAGGATAAAGATCGACTCTGATTCAAGCCGGCGCAGGTGGGGGGAGACAGTCTTTTTCACACAAACTACCTGTAATACATCTCATTTCACGTGGAATTATACGTTATTATTATGCCGCCACCGGATTGGCAAGGCTGCGACAAGTAGCTTTGCAATTTGGGATTGAACATTCCTGCGGATCGCACGCGATTGCGAGGCATTTTTGTTCATGTTGTTTTTTAGGTCAAAATGCTGATTTCGCAATGCCTCCGATCTTTGGAGCCGGGGAGAAAAAGCGCTCGCCCATCTCCAGTTGAGCTTTTGCCGCCTGCCACCCCTTGAGACCAATGAGCAGGCTTTTCGTCTCTTCGCGGCCGATGCGCTGCTTGAGACTGGCCTGTCTCCGCGCCGCCTCATGAAAGCCCTGGATCTCGATCCCGCCCCGCTCGATCTTTTACAAAAATACAATCCCGACCAGCCGCGCATTCCCGCTGGCAATGGCCGCCCAAGCGGCCGATGGGGCGATGGTGGCGGCGCTGCCGCGACGCCCGCGCCCAAGGTGCCCCTCATAGGCCACGGGCAAACTCTGTCGGATATCTCCAAGGAGCCCGCGGGTCCGACGCAGCAAGTCGCGCAGAGTCTCAGACTCAAGGATCTTCCCGATGGGACACCCGTTGCACCTTATGACGAAAAGGCCGTTTCTTATAATAATCTTCCCATGAATGCGCGGCAGATTCTGAAGTACAGGATGTTCGTTCAAGACGATGTGACAGGAGAGTGGAATGTCGGGATGGATGTTCCGCCAGGCAGTGAGGCCCGATTCACCTTGAAGACGCGGGGTCAAGATGCCGGAAAGGATGATAGCGGTTGGGTGATTGCTCCACCCGGCAGCCCGCCTTTGCCGCCGGAAGGGTCGGAGCAAGAACCCAAGTCAGGGCTGCGCTATGGGAAATGGAACCCTTCAACTTCGGAGCCCTATTTCAAGGTCTTTAATGATGGGGGGCAGGCAANNGCCGCACGGTCGGATCACGAACCCCTGAGGCTCATTATCCGGTCGATCCTGTCAAATCCTGGTTCGAAACTTGGTTCGGCGGTTGGTTTGGAGGTCAATAATGTCAGAAACCATCTCAAGAAACTATCCGCATAAACTCGCCTGGTTCGAGGTGGAGACCGGGCAGGTCAGACTCAAATTTGGCGCTGTCGTAGTGGACATCTATGGCGATACAGAAATCATTGAAACAGACGGTGCGATCAACAAAATTGACGATGTCTGGGAGCATCAAGGCCATCTGCAGCCGGTTTGGCGGCTTCTCGGGCGTAGCATGACGGGTTTCGTCATGGACGAGGATTCCTTCCGCCTAAATTTCGAGGACGGCGCTATGATCAGGGCCAAGAACAAGAAGGCCTATGATTTCGTGAAGAGCTATGCAGGAAACTGGGTGACGGGATGAAGAAGGCGGCGTAACGGGGTTGGCGACCAAGCCACCCGAACCTCCAAAAAGGAGCGTTACGCCATGAACG
>PLUZ01000113.1:0-861 GCA_003162995.1 Methylocapsa sp.
CATTCCTGCGGATCGCACGCGAATACGCGGCATTTTTGTTCATGTTGTGTTTTAGGTCAAAAGGCTGATTTGGCAAGGCCTCGGATCTTTGGAGCCGGGGCGGAAAAGCACTCGCCCATCTCCAGTTGAGCTTTTCTCGCCTGCCGCCCCTTGAGACGAATGAGCAGGCTTTTCGTCTCTTCGCGGCCGATGCGCTGCTTGAGACCGGCCTGTCCCCGCGCCGCCTCATGAAAGCTCTGGATCTCGATCCCGCCCCGCTCGATCTTTTACAAAAATACAATCCCGACCAGCCGCGCATTCCGGCTGGCAATGGCCGCCCAAGCGGCCGATGGGGCGATGGCGGCGGCGCTGCCGCGACGCCCGCGCCCAAGGTGCCCCTCATAGGCCACGGGCAAACTTTGTCGGATATTTCCCAAGAGCCCGCAGGCTCGACGCAGCAAGTGGCGCAGAGTCTCAAACTCAAGGATCTTCCGGATGGGACGCCAGTTGCACCTTATGACGAGCAGGTTGTCTCCTACAATAATCTTCCCATGAATGCCAGGCAGATCCTGCAATACAGGATGTTCGTCCAAGACGATATGACGGGAGAGTGGCCTGTCGGGATGGATGTTCCGTAAGGCAGCGAAGCGCGGTTTACCTTGAAGACGCGGGGTCAAGATGCCGGGAAGGCTGATAGCGGTTGGGTCATTGCTCCACCAGGCAGTCCACCCTTGCCGGACGAAGGGTCAGAGGATGAGCCGCGGTCGGGTCTTCGCTATGGGTTCAGGAGCCCCTATACACAGGAGCCCTATTTCAAAGTCTTCAGTGATAGTGAAACAGGACCACAGGCAATATCCCCCGTCACCGGCCGCACGGTCGGAT
>PLUZ01000113.1:881-3693 GCA_003162995.1 Methylocapsa sp.
CATCTATGGCGATACAGAAATCATTGAAACAGACGGTGCAATCAACAAAATCGACGACGTCTGGGAGCATCAGGGCCATCTGCAGGCGGTTTGGCGGCTTCTCGGGCGAAGCATGACGGGGTTTGTCATGGACGAGGATTCCTTTCGCCTAAATTTCGAGGACGACGCTATGATCAGGGCCAAGAACAAGAAGGCCTATGATTTCGTGACTGTTTATGGTCCGGACCCACGCTGCGAGACTGGATATCCGACTGCAATCTATCTGCACATGGTTGATCCTGAGGTCATGGAAGCGATGCGGGTAATGATGGAAGGCCCTTACCCCAAGATCTTTTCTCCCTTGCCTCTCACACCTGAACAATTGAAAAATCATTTGAAATGGCTGCAATCGCCCGAAGGCCAGCCACCCATTTATACGCCGCCGCCGCCACGCCCCTTCGTGCCTCATGTAGCCATCGGTGAGGCTGGAAAGACGATCACGCTCGATAAGGTCAATGAATTTCTCAAATTCACCGTCGATCCCGAGATCGTCAAGGTGGAAATCAGCGGTTTGAAAGCACGCTTCAACCGTCCCTTCGAAGTGGTTGATGCGGCGGGGCGGGTTCATGAGAGCATCGACGCCAAAGCGCGGACCGGCGATCTCGACGCGCTGTGGAGCCTCGTCCGCACCAACATGGCCCGGCTGGAAATGGATGCGGAATCTTTCCGCATCTGTTTTGAGGATGGCGCGATCATTCGCTCGATCAACCAAATCGACGTCCGCAAGCCCGATCTCGAACAAGTCGATTTCTGGCTGGCTCCCGACGACAATTACAACAATTCGATGCCAACGGACCCGCAGCATTATCCGGCGAACCTCAAGGTTTGACCCTGGCATGAGTGGCCAACTCAAAAATGAAACTTTGCCTCGGGGGCCGGCTTGAGGCAAAGCGGCAGGCCGGCGGCGATCAAAACGACGGCTTCACAAGCCTCCGCCAGCGCCTGGTTGAGCAAGCCTTGCGCGTCGCGGAACGCGCGCGCCAAAGCATTGTCGGGGACGATCCCGCCGCCAACCTCGTTCGAGACGAAAATCACCGGACCTTCAAGCTTATGGATGACGTCCGCGAGGTCTTGTGTCGCGCTTAGGGGATCGACACCGCTCAAAAAAAGCTTGCCGAGCCACAGCGTCACGCAGTCAACCACGACGATGCGATCGGCGCGGGTCTCGCGCCTAAGGGCCTCGGCCAGCGCGACAGGTTCTTCCACAAGCGCCCAGCGCGCATCCCGCGCGCTAGCATGGCGGGCTATGCGCGCAACCATCTCAGTGTCACACGCCTCCGCTGTCGCGATCAGGACCGGATGGTGCCCGGAGGTTTCGGCGAGACGCTGCGCATAGCGGCTTTTGCCCGACCTTGCGCCGCCAAGGACAAGCAGGCTTCTCGTCAAGGCGCCCCGCGCCTCATGTGCGCCATGGATGCGCCGGCAAATCACAGACGCCGACAGGCGCCACCCCTGCGAGCGCGACCGCGTGATCATTCTCGACGGAGCTTCCGCTGACGCCAATTGCGCCTGTCAGAACGCCCTCTTTGTCGACGATTGGCAGACCGCCGGGAAAGGTGATCAACCCATCGTTTGAATGTTCGATGCCAAACAGCGAGCCGCCTGGCTGCGACAGCTTGCCGATTTGCCCGGTGGGCATGCCAAAGAAGACCGCCGTCTTCGCTTTCTTGATGGCAATGTCGATGCTGCCGACCCAGGCATCGTCCATGCGGTGGAAGGCTTTCAGATTTGCTCCCGAATCGACGATGGCAATACACATTTCGGTGCCAAGCTCCTTGGCGCGCTTGCGGGCGGCCTCAATGGCGCGTTCGGCGTCGGCGAGTGTGACATGCATGATTTTCAATTCCCTGGGTTGCTTTTCTCTTCCTTGGGATGCGGCCTCATCGGCACATTAAAGCAAAGCGCTTGCCCTCCACGCGGAATCCCGTGATCGAAAAGGAAACGCGCAGTCCAACGACTTGGAGCACGTCCTCACCGAAAAAGTCGATCAACTTTTTCGGGACATGCTCTTCGTCTTGGCTCCCATTGCATCAATGGGCGGGATGTTCCGGAATCAGGCGAGCGTGAGCGGCACGGCAGTCCTCGCGCGCATTTTTGAGCGTCCGCCGTGAAAAGCGCTAACCCGCGGCAGCCTCTTTCTTGGCGATCGCACGCTTGATCGCCAGCGCGTCTTTTGACAGATCCTCATCGCTCGCCTTGACCAAAAAAGCATCGAGGCCGCCGCGATGCTCGACCGAGCGCAGCGCCGCGGCGGTTACGCGCAAGCGGACTTTCCGCTGCAAGACATCGGAAATGAGCGTCACATTGCAGAGGTTCGGCAAAAACCGTGTCCGCGTCTTGTGATTGGAATGGCTGACCAAATTGCCGGTCTGCACAGCCTTGCCGGTTAATTCGCAACGGCGGGACATCGATTTTCCTCAGCTATATGATCCAGCCGTTCAACGGCCCTCGCCGGCCGGGCCAAAAGGCCACCGGCCGCATGTCTTCCCTTATGCAATCTGGGAGGCGATGTCTCTTAAGCCAAGGGTTGGGAAGCGTCAAGACCGGGCCGTGACGAAAATCACCTAGCCGCCCTCGCGCCAGGCATTTCCGCAGCTGATGCCTAAGGTTAAAAACCGGCCTTCCTCAGGATCGAATGACAACGGAGGCGGTGACCGAACTCTGCACTCACGCTCAAGCGATCTCACGTCCGTGATCGCTTGTGGCGATGTTCCGGTACGGATTCCTCCATCTTCCGGCCTGATAGGTGGCATTCGCGCCGGAATGCTCCTAG
>PLUZ01000566.1 GCA_003162995.1 Methylocapsa sp.
GCACCGTGCACAAGCACCGCAACCTTCTCGCCCACGCGCCAGACCGGCTGCACGAGGAAGTCTCGGCTGACTACAACGACATGATTTACGCCAAGACGAAGCAAGAGATTGAGGCGAAGCGAAAGGTCTTCATCCGCAAATGGCGGCTCAAATGTCACGCCGTCGCCGATAGCTTGGAAGAAGCGGGAGATCGATTGTTCACCTTCGCGCGTTTCCCCGAAAGCCAATGGAAATCGATAAGAACAACCAATGCCATTGAACGCTTGCACGAGGAATTCAAGCGGCGGATCAAGACGCAAACCGTCCTCCCAAGCGCCGAAACCGCCGCCATGCTTTTCTGGGCCTTGCTCGCGTCAGGACAGATCGTAATGCGGAAGGTCGACGGCTGGCCAAGCCTATCCCAGAAGCCTTCCGATCAAACGATTGACCTTGCCGCATGATCCGATAAATTCAACCCGCTGGAGATTGCCTCAAGCCAATTTCAACATCGACTGCGAACGGCACCATTATCGTTGGGCACGACGGCATATCGCTCCTTCCAGGGAGCAGTGGAGGCTCGAACACCCCCATGATATGCTGCCCTCGCCGATTCACTCCGTCACCAACTTTCAGCCGATAGATCCTCCAAGCGCCTTACGGTACACATCTACCAAACTGTCAGTGCGCTCTGCCCAATCATAGTGCCGAGCAAAGGCGATGCATTTTTCTCGCACAGCCTGGCCCGCCATTTCTAGCGCCGCGTGAACGAGTTCAATATCGCGCGCCGATTGATCGAGTTTTTTTTCATCTATGACCGCGCCCAGCCCCAACGCATTACGCAATTTCTCAAAAGGTAGGATAGGGCTTAACAAAGGCACAAGTCCAGCCGACAAGCCTTCGATCACACTGATTCCAAAGCCTTCGTAGCGCGAGGCGGAGGCGATATAACTTGCCTGCCCGATCAGCGCAGCAATCTCGGCCTCGCTTGGTTTCTCGTGCACGCGCACCTGGGCGGCAACACCCAACTTTTCCGCATAGGACTTGAGGCTCGTCACTGTCTCCCCGCCGGGAATGCCCACGATGATCAACGACCAAAGCGCACTTTGCTTTTTTAACGCAACTATAAGGTCGATCAGAACGGGGACTGCTTTGTTTTCCGACCAGCGCCCGATGAAAATCATCGTTCTTTGCAACGCGGAGCTGCCGCAGTTTTTCCATTTGCCGACATTGACGCCGTTTTCGATTGTCACGATTTTGGTAGGGGCAATTTGCCGGAAGATCACGGCATCGTTCTCGCTCGACGTACACAGCGCCTTGTAACTGCGCGCTGAGAAACGGGTGACTGTCAGGAAGTAGATTTTCTTCAACTGCGATGCAAAGGACGTATGGAAAAACCCGCCATGCGTCGAGGCTACCAAAGGCTTCCGATGAAGCAGTCGTGTCAAAGCCAGATAATCGAAAAAAAAGTCGATTGCATGAACATGTACCAGCGAAGCCGAGCGAATTTCCCTCAAAACCTGAAGCGCAATCGGATAGCGCGAGGAACCAAAATAGCTTAGGCGTGTAACAGAAATTCCATCCAAAACTTCATGTTGTGGCAGTTTCTTGTCAGGAGCCGTAAACACCCTATCCAAGGTGACGATGCGAACCTTTATTCCTTCGCGGTGAGCAAGACAGGCACAGAGGTTCTGGACGGCATCCTCGAGCCCGCCAACCGAGGGCTTATACTGTCGTACAATGTGAACAACTTCCATGCTAGTGGACCGACTCTAACGCTTGCTTCCCGCGTTCGATAGCAGCGAGGACGCGGAGCGGATCCACCCTCCAGACGAACGGCTTCGGCTTTTCGTTGTGTTCGTCGAGGAACCGATTGATGGCGGCTTGCAGGTTCGTAATCGAGCGGAAGACGCCGCGCTTCAGCCGACGCTTTGTGAGCGTGGCGAAGAACCCTTCGACGGCGTTGATCCACGAGCACGATGTCGGCGTGAAGTGGAAAGTGAACCGCGGATGCCGGTGGAGCCATTGCATGACCTTGGGATGCTTGTGCGTCGCGTAATTGTCGAGGATCACGTGGACGACCTTTCCAGGTGGGAGATCCGCTTCGATAGCGTTCAGGAAGCGAATGAATTCCTGATGGCGATGGCGCTGCATGTTGCGGCCGATCACCGTGCCGTCGAGCACGTTGAGTGCGGCAAATAGCGTCGTCGTGCCGTGTCGTTTGTAGTCGTGCGTCATGGTCCCGGCGCGACCCTTCTTCAGCGGCAGGCCAGGCTGGGTGCGATCGAGCGCCTGAATCTGGCTCTTTTCGTCGACAGACAAGACGATGGCGTGTGCCGGCGGATCGACATAGAGCCCGACCACGTCGCGCAATTTGTCGACGAAGTGTGGGTCGTTCGAGAGCTTGAACTGACGAATCCGGTGTGGCTGGAGACCATGGATGCGCCAGATTCGTTGGACAGAACTGACGCTGAGACCCGATGCTTTCGCCATCAAGACGCCGGTCCAATGGGTCGTTTCGCCAAGCGGATCGCTGAGTGTCAAGGCGACGACGCGCTCGGCAGCCTCGCCCCCGAGCGGTTTGATACGTGGGGGCCGCGTCTTGTCGCGAAGCAGGCCTTCGAACCCTTCCTCCATGAACCGTTCTTGCCAGCGCCAGACGCAAGTCTTGGATTTGCCGGTTCGCCGCATGATCTCGTTCGTGCCGACCCCATCGGCAGTGAACAGAACGATCTCAGCCCGCCAAACGTGTTTCTGCGCAGCGTTGCGATCTTTGATGAGAGCTTGGAGCCGCCGTCGATCAGTCGGCAAAACGGAAACGGATTTTCCTGTGCGCATCGCGCAGACTCGCACGCGCTGCAAAAGACGGGAATCCCTAAAGGGACTCAACCGTCAGATTTGATCCACTAGGTGCCGCGCAAGCATTTC
>PLUZ01000301.1 GCA_003162995.1 Methylocapsa sp.
TGGCCGCACGCGACCTGGAAGCAACAGAACGATATGACCGAGTGACGACCTCGACGGTGACCGAGCCCTTGAGATCAACGGAGTCGGCCGTGACGTTCTCGACCAAGCTCGCAAGCAACGGCGTGGCCAATATGCCTTGGATGTATCTGATCAAGATTTTGGCCTGCTCGCGGTCCGCGGCAACAAGCAACACGACAGCGCGCTCGCCAGGCGACAGGAACCGGCGCCAGTCCCTGAAGGCGGCCAGAAACACCGCAATGATAGCCATCACGAAGCTTTTGCCGCCCCGCCGGTCAATCACGAGCCAAACGAATTGAAAAGCCGCAATGGGCGCCACAGCGCGGCCCGTGCAGGCCCGAAAGATTTCAAGCTGGCCATCGTCCATCGGCAAACCAAAAGCAGCCGCCAGGAAGGCAAGCCAGGGCCGCCACGACTCAGGATCGCGGATAGCACCGCCAAGCAGGCCAGGTTCGGCAAGAGCGTCGAGGACTGAGAGCTCGGAGAGCTTACAAGCGATGTTGCGCGAATGCTTAGACATTGGCGCCGGCCCGCCGCTTGGCTACGCGATCTAAGACAGCGTCAATATCGTCATTCACCGGCCGAGCCCGGCGCTCTAAGCCGAGGCTTTCGAGGATGCGGCGGAGGCGATCGCACACCATGCCGTAATTGTTAAGATCGAACGCCAAGTCACGGGCTAGGTCGGCCTCAATCGATTCAGCCATGATGGAAAGTGATGCCGCGCGCCTGATAAGCTGCCGCTGGCCTTCCGACAAAAGGTCAGCACCGCCAAGGTCGAGCGTCATCACCTCAACAAGATCCCGGAACCGGCGAGCCGTTTGAGTGCGGCCGTCAAGCCCGGCGACAGCAAACAGGCGGCTGCCGTTGGTCACGCTCGACCTATGGCAACGCTGGGTGCCGGTTAATGGCTGGGTATCTGTGGCAGTTTCCATACATTAATGCTGCCTGTACGTTGCCCCAAATGTAAAGAGGCTCGCGCAGTTGCCAACATCACATTGATTAACAACGGTTTTTATTTTTAGAGCATGTGATGGTGTATCACGTGCGGCGGGAACTGAGCCGGAATGCATGGAGCGAAAGCGCGGCTGTTATGGTGGCTAGCCAGGAAGAAAAAAGTGGGTAAGCTTAGCAGTTTCGTTAAAGGCTCTTTGGTGCAATGGCATTTGCACCCTTTGCACCCTTTGCACCCTTTGTTTCTATTCTTCGACGCGAATTTGGCATTGCCAAAAAACCATATAGGGGCTGAAAGAAACGGTGCAGACGGTGCAGACGGTGCAGAGAAATGAAAATTGGGGATGCGAATGAGTAGGTTCCGAAATGCTCTCGGTCGTCTCCACAACGCAGACATGGATGACCAAATGCGCATTGCCTATGACTACGCATTGGCCTTGGACGCTGAGATTGGCGCGATCGAGCCCGGTCTCATCGTAGCGGGTAACAAGGACCCCGGCGGCCACATTGAGTGGGTGCGGCTCAACGCCAGGCTCGATCGATACATTGCCGCGCTGAGCGGCAATCCTACCCTTCTGCGTGCAATGAATGGCAACAATCTCGACGTTAACGACATGCTTGATCGACCGGCGGGTAAAATTTGAGCGCCGGTTAGCCTGGTCCCTTCGTCTTAATGACTTTCCACATAACCTTTTGACTATGATCGTCTCGTCCGTCTTGGACGACCTTCATTCCGCCGCCGATTTTGCAGGCATTCTTTCGCAGCCAGCCGGCCAGCTTTTTCGTGTGGAGCGAGCCATCCCTATTCGGCGCGACGTTCATCAAAGCTTCGCGCAAATCTGGGTTGGTAAATCCGCCGCCCCCATAGCCGTCATCGCGGTCTCTTGCCTGAACTCGGGCGGCAATAGCTTTGAGCGTGCATGCCTCGTCGCCGATGGAATTGTGCCAGGCTGCGAGCACCTCCGCGATGGTTTCGCGATCCGCGTCAGCTTCTTCGCTTACTGCAATAGACTGAACAGGGTCGGCGCATCCGAGCCATATCAACGGCCGCTGGACAAATCTCGACCATGCTCCGAACGATACCAATTTGGCGAATTCCACTTCTGGCTCTCCGGCCGCGAGATAGGCCCTGACAATCGTCATGACGGCCGCAATATACTTGCCTCTGTCCGCGAGAATTTCCTGGTACGGATTTCGCTTGAACGTCCGCTTTTCTGGCGACACTTCGTTAGGGTCAATCGCGCAAAGCAGTGTCCGGCGCACCATATCGCCGCGGACCGCGATGTTGCAGCCGGTCGCGAAAATGCAGGCTTTGTTTTGGATATCGACATTCTTTGACTGGCCGAGAACCCGAACGGTGACCATTGGTTGCTCGACGGCCACCGCCAGCTTGTCGGAACATAGAACATCGTTGACGTTGTCCAAAGAGATGATCGGCTGGCATTTCAATAATGCCGAGTCGATGCGCTTATCTGTTTCGGCCTCATCCCGCCCGGCTGTCGTGACAGGGCAAGGGGCGCCGGTTGAGATGGCAGAAACTAGGTTCACAAGGTAGCTCTTGCCGGAGCCATATTCTGGCGCCTTAATGGCGTGCATCGGCGCTACATCCATTGCGGCGCGTATCACCGGTGTTATGAGCGCCGATAGGGCAACGGCCTTGTCTACCCTCGGATCCACGAAGGGGAACTCAGTAAGCAACTCCTCGAGCAATCCTAATGCCGCAAACGCATCATCTTTGTTTGGTTTTTCGCTCATGCGTGGTAATTGCAGATTAGGATTTGTCGCGTGGTAAAGCTGCGTTTCTGGGTCGTATCCAGGCTCTGACAAAATCGATCCGTCATGCCTCAAGGTCGGTGTGGTGATGACACCCGAAATTCTCTGGAAGTTCCAATTGCCAGCGCGCGCCAAAAGTATTTCAGCCCCAATGGGGGGCGGAGCGCCTGGGAGAAATTTCTTTTCCCGAGAATTGTATTTTTCCCAGCCAGTGGCTTTAGACATGAGGTCAATTAACCGAGCCTTTTCAAGCTCGCGTAACGTGACCGTTTGCGTCCATCCTCCTCCATAGGTAGGAACTTTTTCAGTGCTCGGTTCGACGAGGGCGCCGCTGCGGTGAAAGACGGGGAGCCCGGCATCTATAATTGCCCGTTCGGCATCATCCGCGATAACGTGTGGCTCGGCGGCTGTGAACCTTATAGGCGGCTTGAACCGGGTTACGACGCCTTCAAGGACTCCCGGCATAAAAGGGTACCGAGGCTTCCCGTCAGGGCTGGTGATTGGTTTGCCGCTATGCTCCATTTTTTCGACTACGGTCATGGCGCACCCTCCGCTTCGAGGGCAATTGCCGACACGGTGACGCCGGCAATCGGGCTGTAGGCCTTCTGCACGATCAGACTTGCAACCAGCGCGTCATCGCCGAAGACGATCTCGTTGATTGAATCCGCGACGATTTTCGCAATGTTGTCGGCGTCTGGTTTCGACGTACGCCAGTGCGCCTCGGCTGCCCGCTTTTTCGACCACGATGCCGGCACGCGATAAAGCGCGGTGATGCGTAGTTCGACCGGCCCGGCGAGGGGCGGCTGCCCGTCCATCACCTTGAATGCGGCAAGCTTCACGAGGGCCATGAAGTCGCGTTGCCGCTTGGGTGTAAAACGGGCCTTTCCGTTTCCGCCGCTGTGGGCAAAGGCGATAGGCTCGCCGGGAATTGTGAAGGTGATGGAAGGCGCGCTCATTGGCTTGCTCCCTCTTGATGGAGGGCGACGAGATCTTTGGCATTGGCCGCGATGTTGCGCCAATAGGCCCCGGCGCAACGGAGCCCGTAAACGAAACCGGGGATGTTTCCGGCTTTTCGCATTGCAAGTGCGGCTTCTAGCGTGGAGATCATCGGGGAAACGACCCAACCGATCTCGTCGCAAATCATCTCAATTTTTGCTTGCGCAATATAGGAGGATTTTGTAGTCTTGGAACCGTCTATGCTGCCAAGCAATGACGTATTTCCGAGCCCGTCAGCGCCCCCCGCTGGCGGGTTTCGTTTTGGGTTGGTCATAGCGAATCACGCCTCCACCGCGATAGAGGCAGGCTTTTTCGCTCCGGTTTTCGGCGTCCGACGCGGGCGAGCCGCGATCCAGGCTTCGACTTCATCGAGGCGCCACGCCAAACGATTAGTGCCTAGCGCGAACGGTTTCGGGAAGCCGTAGTTTTCAATCGCGCGCGCCAAGCACATGCGATTCGTCACAATCGAATGCTGTTCGAGATATTTATATGAGACGAACACTGAGGTTCACTCCTTCACATTGGCTACGATGTGAAGGAAGGTGACGTGTATTGGCATCTAATGTGAGTGTCAGAACTCAGGATTTATTTAGTGGGTTTTGACACCTTAATGCTTCGCCTCAATAGCTCAGCAAATCCGCTTTCAAATTCCGTGGTGGAGGGAAGCATGAGAATCGAAGCTTTCGCAAAATTGCTGAATGGTGTTTTGGGCAGCTCCCAGGTTGTCGAGCCGCTTATCCCCGCTTTTTCGCTGGTTCCATCGGTCCACGCTTTGGCGAGTTCATAAATCAAAATGCATTTTGGACTGCGTATGGTGTCAGAGAGTTTAGTGTCTCGCGCGCGCTCTCGCACAAAATGTCCAGCGCTACCGGCAGAGTCTCCAGAGCCCGCAAGGGCGCCGGTTGCTGGGCGTAAATTCCGCGCGGAATAGACTGCGATATAGAACGGTGAAGCTGCATATATTTAGTGCCTCCAATAGGCTGAATTGTTTTCATCAGTCTTTCGGCGGCGTCGAGAAAATCTTCGATTTGAAATTTCGCACACTCTCGATCTTGAATTTGTTTATAGCGACACACCGCATTGCCTGCGTCCATAATGATTCTTTCGTGCCGCCATTGTTCGGCTTTAGACTGTTGAAGAAACTCCGCGAGAGGGTGGCAATCTAGTTGTGAATCTGGGAAAAGAAGATCCATCGCTATGTCCTCGCGGCGATCTGGATCACGTTGCTCGGCGTAACCGGCTCGACAATCGACAGCAAGCGCGCCGCCCATAGATCAAACGCCCGCCGCTTTTCCTCGCGGTACCCGTGCTGGTCATAGACCTTATGCAAGCCCGGCTGCGCATGTGCGATGCAAATCTCGGCAACATTATTTGGAATAGGCAGGCCGCCGAGGCCCGTGCGCATCGTCCTGCGCAAGTCATGGAATCGCCATGGCGCCACGCCCCGCATTGCCGCGTCGATTTTCTCCTTCATTTTTGAAAATCCGCTGATGGGGCGCTCGCCGTCCGTAATCGAAAAAACACATGGGCCCGTCCATCGTGGCAGCCCTTGCAGGATTGCAACTGCCGCCGGGGATAAGGGAACCTCATGCGCGGCGTCGCCCTTCATCCGTTAGGGCGGTATCGTCCAGAGCGCCTTGTCGAGATCGACCTCGTTCCAGCCCATTTCCGCAACTTCCCGTAACCGCTGACCGGTCAAAAGCAGCAAGCGGACGAACGGCCCGGACGGATAGGGAAGGCCAGCTGTGGCCTGCCACAGCGCCCGGATTTCAGCATCAGTGAGGACACGCTGGCGCGGCTCTTTCTTGCCTGCCAATTCGCTTGTCTTGACGCCCGTGCAGGGCGACGCATCGATTCCGTAGAGGTGTCGCGCCATGGCCCAATTAAACAATTTGCTCGCATAGGCAAAAGTTCGATGCGCCGCATATGGCCGGCCGGAATCTGCTATGGCCTCGACTAGCTCAACAACATCGCGACGGGAGATTTCGGTGATCGGCCGCTCGCTCCAACGCGCGATTAATTCCCGCCGAATCACGGCCTCTACGAGGACCCCGGAACGCAACTTGCGGACGTGCTTCGCTATGAAATCCTCCGCGACGGTCGCGAAACTGTTGGCCCGTTTAGTCGCCTGGTCGCGCTTTTGCGTGGCTTCCCTTACTTTCGGGTCGACGCCCCTCGACATGTCTAGAACCATCGCCCTGGCGTCATCCCGCGCGGTGGCAAGGGGGTACGGCAGCGGCTGTCCCGCCGGAAACGGCACAGCCCAGGTAATACCGAGCATCCGGCGGACTGGCGTGGCTTCGCCCTTAACCCGCCGCATCACATTAAAACTCGCCGCGCCTTTGTCAGTCACCCGAACGCAAAGGCCCGGAACTGCCGTATCCCACACAACCGTCCGCTTGCCGGCCGGCGCTGGCTTCAAGCCGCGTAGGGTTCGATCGGTAATGAGCGTCTTCATTGTTGCCTCGGAAATCTTGTGCCCGCCAGGTCAACTCTGGGGCAACGGTCGCAGCATGTCCAACGGGTGTTAGCGGAATAGCGCCCTTGTTATCTTTTTATCCACCAATCGATTGATTCAACAGGGTTTTTATATACGTACTAGGCAAGCCATGTTAACCGCTGTTTATGCCACTTCCGTCACCGTCAATCTCGCGCCCGCCGATCTGCCGAAGGAAGGAAGCCATTACGATTTGCCGATCGCGCTAGGCATCATGGCGGCGATCGGCGCCATCCCGCCGGACGCTCTCGTCAATTACACCGTTCTCGGCGAACTCGCGCTTGACGGGACGATCACCACGGTCGCTGGTGTGCTGCCGGCTGCGATCGCCGCGAATGCGCGTGGCCACGGATTGATCTGCCCGCACGCGAGCGGGTCCGAAGCAGCCTGGGCCAGCCAGGACCTCGACGTGCTCGCACCAATTTCGCTGATCCAGCTCGCCAATCATTTCAAGGGCACGCAAGTCATGGCAAGGCCGCGGCCGGCGGTGCGCGGGCTGCCGGGAGCGCAGCCCGATCTGCGCGACATCAAGGGCCAGGAAAGTGCCAAGCGGGCGCTCGAAATCGCCGCCGCCGGCGGCCACAATCTCTTGCTGAACGGACCGCCAGGAGCAGGGAAATCGATGCTCGCCGCGCGGCTGCCCTCAATATTGCCGCCGCTTCGCCCGCGCGAACTGCTGGAAGTTTCGCTGGTCCATTCCATTGCGGGCGATCTCGCCGGCGGCGCGCTCACCGATCGAAGGCCTTTTCGCGCGCCGCATCATTCGGCCTCGATGGCGGCGCTGGTTGGCGGCGGCACGCGGGCGCGGCCGGGTGAAATCTCGCTTGCCCATCATGGGGTCTTATTCCTCGACGAATTGCCGGAGTTCCAGCCGCAGGTTTTGGATAGTCTCCGGCAGCCGCTCGAAACCGGCGAAGTCGCGATCGCGAGGGCCAACCACCGCATCGTCTATCCGGCGCGGTTTCAGCTCGTCGCGGCGATGAACCCTTGCCGTTGCGGCCACGCGAGCGAGCCTGGCTTTACCTGTCACCGGCAACCCGTTGC
This sequence comes from Methylocapsa sp., assembly GCA_003162995.1. Taxonomy (GTDB): domain Bacteria; phylum Pseudomonadota; class Alphaproteobacteria; order Rhizobiales; family Beijerinckiaceae; genus Methylocapsa. The sequence goes on from PLUZ01000301.1 coordinate 7,280, forward strand.
CCGCTGCATCGCTCAATATCACGCGCGGCTTTCGGGTCCCCTGCTCGACCGCATCGACCTCCATGTCGATGTGCCTGCGGTCGCCGCCGCCGATCTGATGCTGCCGCCTCCCGCCGAGGGGTCTAGAGAGGTCGCCGAACGTGTCGCCGCCGCGCGGGACATTCAGGTTACACGCTATGCCGGACTTGGTCTTCCAGGGATCTTGTCCAACGCCGCCGCGCCCGCCAATGTCATCGAGGCGGTTGCGCAACCGGATGCCGGCGGCCTCGCCTTGATCCGGGAAGCCTCGGACCGGCTGCATCTTTCCGCGCGCGGATTTCACCGGATTTTGAAGCTCGCCCGCACGATCGCCGATCTCGACGGAGCCACCGAGGTGGGCCGCACGCATCTCGCCGAGGCGCTCACCTACCGCATCGATACCGCAAGGCAACTCCGGGCCGCGTGACTCTCGTCAACGCGCCAGCCAAGAGCCAACCGTGATGCGATGATGTTCGCGGGAGGACCTATTGCGTCCTAAATCTTGGCGCGGTTTGCTCCTTGAGGCCGCCTGTGCCGGCCCCAAGACTGTTGAGATCGCTGATTCCGCCAACACCCGAGCCAATTCCGGTCCCATTGATACCGCCGGTATCCAGGCCTAGCTCAATCCGATCTCTGATACCGCCAGTTCCGGCTCCAAGGCCGCGTCCACTACCGCTGAGCCCGCCGGTTACGGTTCCCCAGGACCCGGCGTCGGAGATTCCACCGGTGCCGGCCCGCGTCGAGCCACCGATGCCGCCCGTGGCATTGCCGACGCCCATACTTGTACCGTTTGTTCCGGCGCCGACGTGGCCGGTTCCGACAATCAGCGGCACATGTTTCCCTGTCACGCCCGCGCCAAAACCAATGCCGGTGCCGGCGACGCCCCCGTGCCTAGTGACAACAGGCGCCGGAGCGGCGACAGGTGGCGCCTGGGCATGAGCAAGAAGCACGGGATTGCCAACAAAAGCGGCCGCCGCTAGGGCAAAAGTCAATCGACGCCGCATGAGTTTCTCCGTAATGTTGTCTGGCCCGGCTGCTTCAAGACAATTATTCGATAAAAACATAATAACATTGGATCATTCCTCGCGAAAGTGCAACTGCTGGCGCGCCCG
>PLUZ01000175.1 GCA_003162995.1 Methylocapsa sp.
GCCATGAATTGCGAGACGACCGAGGCGGAGCTGATCAATTCCATTTTCCCGCATCCGACTTTATCGGAAACGATGCATGAAAGCGTGCTCGATGCCTACGGACGGGTGATCCATATGTAAGGCATGGCGTTAACTGCGTCATGCGCTCGGCAGCCATTGATCGCCGACCTTATGATAGCGTTTCTTGACCGCCGCCCAGGCGACGCGGAAGGCAATTTCTTCCTGGCGCGGGTCGCCGCGATATTCGTCATACGCATTGTTAAACGCCGCCCGGAATATATCCTGCGCATGCGAGGGCAGGTGGCCGCGCACGGAAGGCGGCAAATCTTCGTTGCTCGCGTAAGGCATTATGCTCAGGCTCTGCTAATCGTCTAGATTCCAATTTCATTTAGCTTGCTTTCATTCCATGAATGCAAGCAGAGCAGTGCGCAAGGGCGCTATACGGGTGAAATCTGGCCGTCCGCTACCTATCTTCGAGAGAACGCTGTAGTGTCTACGGAGTATCACGCGCCCAGGTGTGAGGGGCTGGAGAAGCAACGCATGGCATCGGGTTCCGATCTGCTCAGCTGTGAGCAAGTCATGGTCAAACAACCTCGCCACCCGGAGAAAGCGCATCGGCCGGATCAGCCGGTGGCGCGCAAACCCGCCTGGATCAGGGTGAAGGCGCCCGGCTCGGCGCAATGGGCAGCGACGCAAAAAATCGTCAGAGAACATGGGCTGGTGACGGTCTGCGAGGAAGCGGGCTGTCCGAACATTGGCGAGTGCTGGGAGAAAAAACACGCGACCTTTATGATCATGGGCGACATTTGCACGCGGGCCTGCGCCTTCTGCAATGTCAGGACGGGCTTACCCCGCGCACTCGATTCCTTTGAGCCTGCCCGCGTCGCCGAGGCGATACAAAAGCTGGGGCTGGCCCATGCGGTGATCACCTCCGTTGATCGCGATGATCTTGACGACGGCGGGGCAGGGCATTTCGCGTCTGTGGTCGCGGCCATCCGTGCGGCGAGCCCAAATACCACGATCGAAGTCCTGACTCCGGACTTTCTGCGCAAACAAGGAGCGCTTGAGGTGGCCGTCGCGGCCAAGCCGGATGTCTTCAACCATAATCTTGAGACAGTGCCGTCCAAATATCTCGAGGTTCGCCCAGGCGCCCGTTATTTCCATTCGATCCGGCTATTGCAGCGCGTCAAGGAACTTGATCCCGAAATCTTCACCAAATCGGGAATAATGCTGGGACTAGGCGAGGAACGCCACGAAGTGCTGCAGGTGATGGACGATCTGCGCAGCGCGGATGTCGATTTCCTGACGATTGGCCAATATTTGCAGCCGACGAGAAAACATCATGCCGTCGCCCGCTTCGTGCCGCCGGACGAATTTTCGGCTTACGCCGAAGTCGCGCTCGCCAAGGGGTTTCTCCTCGTCTCCGCATCGCCCCTAACGCGATCCTCGCATCACGCGGGTGAGGATTTCGCCAAGCTAAAAGCCCGCCGCATGGGTCTTGCGGGCGCAAGGCTGAGCGGCTAGAGCATGCTGCGCGAAGCGGCCCCCGGCTTTGCAATTTGCAACATGCTCGCCTCGGAGCGCGCAGTTTTCTCTTAATCACATGCTGTGAGCGGGCATGCCTTCGTTCCAAACCACCCACCGGGTCCGGCATAGTGCATCCGACATGTTCGAGCTTGTGGCCGATGTCGAATCCTATCCGCGATTCGTGCCGCTTTGCCGCGCTTTGCGGGTCCGCCGGCGTACGGAAAACGAGGGAGTCGTGACACTTATTGCCAATATGGAGATCGGCTATAAGGCCATCCGCGAAACCTTCACGAGCCGCGTCACCTGCGCGCGCGCGGAAAACAAGATTCTAGTCGAATATATCGACGGACCCTTTAAGCATCTTGAAAACCACTGGATCTTTCATGATTGCGAGGAAGGCAAAGCTTGCCTCGTCGAATTTCGCATTGCCTATGAATTCAAGAGCAAAGCGCTTGGTCTCATCATGGGGGGCATGTTTGACGCGGCATTTCGAAAGTTCGCGGAAGCTTTCGAGGACCGCGCCGACGTTGTCTATGGCAAGGCTGTTTAAGAGAGAAGCGCGCAATCCCCTGGAGATGGGCGTCAATGCGCGGCCTCAAGAAGCAGATCGATCGCCGTCGCAATCGCGGCGGAACGGACTTCGTCCCGGCCAAGCTCACCGAAGCGTTTCTCGACAGCGATGATGGCGCCGCCCCGGCGCGCCAGGCCAAAATGCACGAGGCCGACAGGCTTTTCAGGTGAGCCACCACCGGGCCCCGCGATTCCGGTGATCGAAAGTGCCATGCTTGCCTGGGAATGCGCGAGGGCGCCTGCCGCCATGGCGCGGGCGGCCTCGGCGCTGACCGCGCCGAACTGTTCCAAAATTGGCGGCGCGACGCCGAGAGATTCGATTTTTGCTGAATTAGAATAGGTGACGAACCCCCGCTCGAATACATGAGAGGATCCCGGTATGGCCGTGATCAAGGCCGCCAAAAGGCCGCCGGTGCAAGACTCGGCCGTGGCAATGGTCAGTCCCGCGGCGCGGCAGGAGTCTATAAGGGCCGCCGCGCGGCTTTTGAATGGCTCGGAGAACATGCCTCGTGTCCCGCTGCGTGGATCGCTCTGCGAAGTCGTCGATTGACACAAGTGCTCCTGAACTGGAAGCCCCGAGTTGCCCCTATCGAAGGACCAAGAGATTACCTACAAATCTTCTGGCGCATCAGGCGCACCACGCCACAGCTCTACGGTGACCCGCATGAAAAGCCAGACCGGATCTGCTCTAATCTCGTAATGAGCAGTGATTCGGAACGGTTACTTTTGCACAAAC
>PLUZ01000432.1 GCA_003162995.1 Methylocapsa sp.
AGCCGTGCGAAAACGTGGGGAGTCCCAGTTTGAAATTTGCTCGACGGTTTTATGTTAAGAGCCGCGTTTCTTGGCCGGAGCGTCCACCCCGCCGCCACGACAATTACCGTTCAATCCATAATTGTTTCGCTTAGGACGGCACTACCAATCCGTCAGCGGGGCGCTTCTCCGCCCTTAGGTCCGGTCGGCATGCGCATATTCTTTCAAAAGATCGTTTAGCTCATCGATCCATTTCTTAAGGCGAATAATGGTGGCTTCTGTCGTGCTGCCTATGACATTAGTCCCTGTATCTGTTTTACCAGATTCAAGCAGCTTAAGCTGCCGCTGGAGCTTGGAGCGCATTTCGATCCAATCCTCAACGAAGTCATGGATTATAGCCATGCCTTTACCTCCATGCTTTGCGCTAAGCATAGCATGGGATGAAAGATCGGCGTCAATGAAAGTCAAGAGCCTCAGATTTCAAACCGGGACACGACAGCGAAAACTTCACCGCTCGGGGCCAGCAGCGCTTTCGTGCCAGCGGCCGAGCAGAGCGGCTGACAACACCGAGAGTGCCGCGAAAATCGCGATGCCGGCTGCAGAGATCAAAGTGAGCGCCGCGAACATGCGCGGGATGTTCAAGCGATAGCCCGCCTCCGCGATACGGAACGCAAGGCCAGCGCCCTTGCCTGCGTTGCCCGCGGCAAGTTCGGCGGCGATCGCGCCGATCAAAGCGAGGCCACCGCCGATCCGTAACCCTCCGAGAAAATAAGGCAGAGCGGCCGGCAGCCGCAAATAGATCAACGTTTGCCAGCGCGTTGCGCGATAAAGTTTAAAGAGATCGATGAGATTGCGGTCGGCAGAGGCAAGCCCGAGCGCGGTGTTCGACAAAATGGGAAAGAAGGCAACGAGAAAAGCGCAGACCAGCACCGCCGATGGCGCCTCGAGATAAATCAAAAGCAAAGGCGCGATGGCGATGATCGGGGTTACCTGCAGCACGATCGCAAAAGGCAGGAACGATCGCTCCACCCATTTCCATTGCGCGAAAAGAACGGCAAGGCCAACCCCGCCGAGGACCGCTGCCGCAAGCGCACCGAGGGTCGTTTTCAAGGTCACGAGCAAGGCCGGAAACAAGGTGCCGCGATCGGTCACCAATGTTTCGAGCACGAGCGAGGGCGAAGGCAGGATATAGGCTGGCACATGGCGCAGCCGAACATAGGCTTCCCATGCCGCGAGCATGGCCATGAAGACCAAGACCGGCGGCGCGGTGCGCACGGCCCATCGCGGCAAACGCCAGATTGCGCCAAAAGGCTTCACTTCAAAACCTCGTCCATCGCGCCTTGCAAGGCCAGCGAGGCTTGCGCGCAAAAGTTCGCGTAGGCGGTGCTCGTGCGGAAATTCTTGGCTCGCGGCGAGGGAGCGCTGATCGCAATCTCCTCGATGATGCGGCCAGGCCGCGCGGCCATCACCGCGATCCGGTGTGAGAGATAGACGCTCTCGTAAACCGAGTGGGTGACGAAAACAATCGTCGTCGCAAGCTCACCATGCAAGGTTAACAGATCGTCGTTGAGTTTGAATCGCGTGGTCTCGTCGAGCGCGGCAAAAGGCTCGTCCATCAAAAGCAGCGGAGGGTGCAAGACAAGCGCACGGGCGATCGAAACACGCATGCGCATGCCGCCGGAAAGCTCGCGCGGGAAGGCCGTGGCCTCGGCGCCAAGTCCGACAAGGGCCAACACCTCGTTCACAACGGGCGCGGCATCGCGCCGCGAGATCCCCTGCAAGCGCAGGCCTAAGAACACATTGTCGAAGACGCTTGCCCAGGGCATCAAGGTCGGATCCTGGAACACGAAGCCGATGCTTGCGCGATCGCGTGCCAAACCCCGTGTGAGCGTGCCGGAAGAGACACTATCGAGACCCGCGATGAGCCGCAAAATCGTCGATTTGCCGCAGCCCGAAGGGCCAAGCAGGGTCAGAAACTCGCCCTCGCGCACATCGAGGTCGAGGCCAGCGAGCGCGACCGTGCCATTCTTGTATATCTTGCCTGCATTACGCAAGGAGACGAGCGGCTTTGTCACAAGCTCAACCATCATAGCGGCATCATAAGCGTCAAGCGCGGCCGGCCAAGCCCAGACGGGCCATGGCAGCGCAATGTCACTGGCGCGGCCGCAACTCGAGTCCAACACCATTGCCTATGAATTGCAAAGTGTAAGCGCGCTTATAATCGAGATACGGCTTGAAAAGCCCCGCATCGACCATCTTGGAAAAAAAACTTCTGACCCTAACATCGCGCATGGCGCCGATGCCAAGCGTCAAGGAATCGCCCGAATCGACAATGCCATATTCCTTCATCTTGGCAACGGAGTATGCAAGCTGCTCGTCGCTGATATCGGGATTGTCGCTTTTGATGAGATCATTGGCCGCGCGATTGTCGCCATAGATATAATTGTACCAGCCGATAATTGAGGCGTCGACGAAGCGCTGAACAAGGTCTGGATTTTTATCGATCAGATCTCGCGTGGTCTCGATCGTGGTCGAATAGGAATCATAACCATAATCGGCGATCAGAAACACATTCGGCTTGAACTTGCCTTGCCGCTCGATCTCGAAAGGCTCGGACGTTGCATAGCCCTGCTCGATGGAATTTTTATCGGCGATGAAGGGCGCCGAGTTGAACGTATAGGGTTTGACGTTTTCGTCCCGGAATCCATAGGCGAGTTTCAGCCATTGATAGACCGAGACAAAGCCGTCCTTGCCGATGAAGGCGGTCGCATGGGTTAAATCCTTGATACGATCGAGACCAACGCCAGGATGCGACATCAAGATGAAAGGGTCTTTTTGAAACAGCGCGGCGACCGCGACAATCGGAATATTTTGCGTCACCGCGTCAAAAGCTTGAATCAAATTGGCGCCAAGGCTGAATTCGATTTTTCCCGCTGCGAGCAAGAGCCTATTGTTGGCATTGGGGCCGCCTTGCAGGATCGTCACATCGAGCCCGTATTTTTCGTAAGTTCCGTCGGCCCTGGCCTGATAGAAGCCGCCATGTTCGGCCTCGGCAAGCCAGTTCGTTGCGAAAGTGACTNNCGGCAAGCCAGTTCGTCGCGAAAGTAACTTTGTCGAGCGCTCGCGCGGGGGCGGCGGCAAAAGAAGCGGCCAGAGCGAGAGCCGCGAAAAGATGAGCGAATATCTTCAAGGTGGAGCCTCGATCGGCCATGCTTGATTCGGCCGCGCGCACGCATGATAGCAATAATTGAGGGAAATATGGCGGGGTCTGCCGCCGCCGCGACGTCCTTTCAATTTTGGATTGACTGGCCGCGCCAAGGAGATTTTGGGCCGGGATGACCCGGCCCAATTTCGAGGCCCGCGACAGGGAGCGGGCCTTCGGGTTCTGCCCTTTTCAGGGTCCGGGGCGAAGGGTCAGCTCCGCGACGCCGCCGGCGAGAGCGAGCCCGGTCTGCGCTTGCACCGACAAAGGCTGCAATGCGATCGAGCGGCCAAAGCCGCCGACGAGCGCATTCGCACCAAGCCCAACCCCTATGGTCGCCGATGCGTCGACGCCGGCATACTCTCCCGCGAGAGCCCCGGGCTTGGGTCCGACGGATGGGGCAAAAACGGCCCAGGCCAACACGCCCCTATCGGTTTCCCCGATATCGAGTCCGAATTTGCGAATTGTGCCGTAATAATGCTCTCGAAATCCGCGTGCCGATGTAAACGTGCAGGCCATCTCCTTGGTTGATGTGATGATAAGACCGAGGCCTCCGGAGACGTTGCAACGCAACCTGCCGATTTTCACGCCTTGCTGCGCGACCGCGCTTTGCGTGGTTGTGGTCAGAATGGCGAGAGTCGCCGCGCATAGTATGGCGCGAATGTTCATAAAGTTTCCTTTTCGTTGAGGGTTGAACGCCGGTGGGACAACGGGTCCTAGTCGAGTCGGACCCAATCTTGCAAATGGATTGAATAGGCGTGATGTCAAGTGCATCTGTTCTGGAAAGGTCTGGAGAATCAACCCAAGATCAGACCCCGGAGGCCCCGGAGGCTTGAGGCACATCAATTCCGCCAATGTTTTTTCACCTAACCGTTGCGAGCGGTATCGCGACGGATCGGATCTCGTTATAGAGCATAATGCCGCTATTGTGTGGCACAGCCGGAGACGAACGATGGTGGGTAGGGTATCATACAAGCAAAACCTCCTCCGTGGCGCGATCGCATTGCTGGTGCTGATTGCCTTACCGCTCAGCGCTTTTGCCGCCGATGCGGCGAAGGGCGAGGTCATCGCCAAGCGCTGGTGCGCCGCCTGCCATCTGGTCACGCCCGATCAGACGCGAGCTAATTCGGACGCGCCGAGTTTTGCCGCGATCGCGCACAAAATAACGTCCTCGAAAGCGCTCACGGCCTTCCTTACGGATCCGCATCCCATAATGCCGGACATGAATCTGACGCGCAGCGAGATCGCCGACATTGTCGCCTATATCGGGACGCTCAAAAAGTGAGGCGTGCTGATGCTGGTACTTGGCGCGGCGCGGATCACATTCGAACCTGTCCACAGCTCGCCCTAAAGCGCGCGTTAGGAGCTTTGGGTCAGGCCTGAGACGGCGGCGCCCAGGATCGCGGCGAGTAAAAAGCCCACGATGCCGATCACGGAAAAAATAAAACTTTGCCAGCCGGTCAAACGTTCCCGTTTGGGATCGTTGAAGAACTCGGTGAATTCCTGGTTGATCTCGATCACCGGTAAGAGCCGGGAAAGGCTGGCGCCGAAGCACCAAATAAACCCGTGGTTCTCATCGCGCACCCCTTGAACTCGCGTCCTAAGATAGAGCGCGCCGAGGAGCGAGATGCCGACGACCCAATAGAGAACCCGAAAGGCGTAGGTGCCAATACCGAAACCGGCGACATATTGAAGGGCACCAGACCAAATGTAGGAAAATCCATTTTCAGTCTCGCGTTCCCGCACGCGGCCGTAATAGCGGATCTCGTCGGCGGCGTCGCGGTCTCCCGCGCTCGTCAATGCGGCGGCGAGCTGCGCGTAGGGAGCGGGACTGTATTTGGGATCGAGCCTCGCCCAATTGTCCCACCAGTCCATTCCCCGCGAGCGCATGACCGGTTCGGTTTCCCCCTCAAATCCGCCGAGATGATAGAAACTGAACCCATCGAGATGAAGCTGCTCCTGGGCGGGCCAAGCATCGATCGCGTCCATCAGATTGCCCGCATGTGTGTTGTGCAGATTCAAAGTGCCGGGCGCCCCACTCTTTCCAGTCCAGACGGCGGAGTTGTGTGCCCCTCCGAGCCGCAAATCCCCTGCGATGGACGCACCCGAGAGATCGAGATTGGCTAGAGTAGCTCCGCGCAGATCGAGATTGCCGCCGACATGTGAGAAGACCATGACGACTGGTTGGGCATTANNGATCCACGTCCTTGAAGCTGGCTTCGTTCTTGGCGTCGGATCGCATGAGCAGATTGCCGCCGACCTGCAAGCGATTGGCGTTCAGCGTGCCGCCGAAACTAGCGCCGACCATGCCGACCTGTTCCGTAACCTTCGCGCCACTCAGATCCACTTCATCAAAGCTGGCTTTGTTTCCGTCAATGGATGCCATGAACAGATAGCCACCGGAATCCAGCAAGCTAGCGTTCAGCTTGCCGTCAAAGGTGACACCGAGCATGACCACGTGCCCCGTGATCTTCGCGCCGATCAGATCTACGTTCTTGAAACTGGCCTTGTTCTCGTCTAGGGATGCCATGAACAGCGAGCCGCCGACCTGCAGTAAAGTGGCGTTCAGCCGGCCTTCGAAATGGGCGCCACCTATGACCACTTGTCCCGCGATCT
>PLUZ01000443.1 GCA_003162995.1 Methylocapsa sp.
TTGTTACGTCGCTTTCTCGAGCGGCGCGATCCAAACTCATCAGGACAGCCGTGAGCAGATTATTGAAATCATGCGCTATGCCGCCGGTTAATGCTCCAACCGCCTCCATCTTCTGTGCCTGCCTAAGCATGTCTTGGACCAATTGCCGCTCCTCGACTTCCTTTCGAAGAGCCGCCAAAGCGGCGTCCCGTTCGTTCACATGTGTCGCCATTTCTTCATTTGCCAGTCTCAGCTGCTCAGGTGAGGCAAACTGGAGTACGCGGGGGAGCAACGGCCAAAGTATAATGGCGGTGGCAACGGAAGCGACTGCGGTAACGACTTTGACAAATGACTCCAATCCATAATCAGGGACCCAAAGCGTCCAAATAGACATAAAATGAGTGGTTCCGCAGGCTAGAATGAAGGCCACGAAACACCATAAAACCCATCCGAAACCAAAATCCGGCCGTCTATAGGCTATGTAAGCAAGCACGAACGGGATTGAGTAATAGGCAACTCCGATGACAGCATCGGCGGTAACACTCGTCCAGATCAATTCTGGACGCCAGAGTAAACACATGCCATGTGGTGATAAATCGTCGGAACGCAGAAGCGACGATATCAATTCCAACACGATGGATCCCTAGCTAGCTTCGTTTTATTGTCTAACAAAGGGCGGGAGTTCCTAATAGGTATAAGTTCTATACAGGAAGAACGAGCACCATGGCGTCAAATGAATTTGTTGAACGGATTCTGGCCCCTGCGTGAAACGCTCGTTGTAGACGGCAATGGGCTGAAAACGTCCCGGGATGCGGGAAAGTTTCATCCGTGCATGGGATAACGTTTGATCACATTCTTATCACCACAAGCATAGCGGTCTCGATTACCGGCCCGAAGCTATTGCCCGCGCGTTAGTAACAGACCTCACGAGCTTGCTTGCTTCAATACGCCCAAGAGAGTTGATGGCGTGGATCAGTTCCTGTAGCGGCTTTGTCACATTGGCCAAGAGATTTCGGAGCCGATTTGGCTTGGCGACGGGTGTCCTAAGGCATTGAAAAAATGGACAAACGGGCTTAGAGCGCACCGCCCTATTGACAAGTAAAACCAACGAAGGTGACTAAGCCCTCACGAGTGTTATTGCTTCTAATGCCGCGCGCCGCGAGCGTCGGCTCTGGGCATAGCCGGCTATTGCCCTTGACGCTCAGGTGCAGACTATTGGTCAGGTGTCAACGGCGGAGACAAAATGTGCAGGAGTGCTATTGCGGCCGGGGCGGCCGAGCATTCGCTGCCGCGACCAGGCGCCCCCAGGAGATGAGGTCGGACGTGCAATCGTCGCGATCGATGACGCATTCGATAAGCGTCGGCCCATCCCGGTTGGCAAGCGCGGCCTTGATCGCTTCGGCGAGTTCCGCGCCATTGGTGGCGCGCAGCCCTCGGCCACGACCATCCTCAGCGTTGAACGCCTCGATCAGCCCAGCATAGTCCCAGTTTTTGATGTTGTTGTAGGGGCCATCATGGATCTCGACCTCGATCGTGTAGCCATGATTGTTTATCAGGAAGATGATGACCGGCAGCTTCTGCCGGATCATCTGCGCCACCTCCTGCGCCGTGAGTTGGAAAGAGCCATCGCCGATCAAGGCAATGACCCGCCGGCTTGGCGCGCCCATCGCATAGCCGAAGGTGGCCGGCACCGACCATCCGATACTGCCCCATTGCATCTCGATCTCGAAGCGTGCTCCGCCAGGCAGCTTCAACGCCATGCCGTTAAACCAGGAATCGCCGGTCTCGGCGATGACCGTGGTGTCGGCGGTGATGAGGGGGCGGATCTGCCGGACCACCTCGGCCCGCATGAGCTTCGCATCGGGCTTCGCGGGATTTTCAGGCGGACGCTCGGATCGGATGCGCGCATATTCAATCATCGTTGCATCGCGCTTCTCGACCTTTCGGGCGAGTGCCGAAAGGAAGTCGCGCAGATGGATTTGGCTGAAATCATGCCCCTCCAGATGGACACGTTTTAGGTCAGCCGTCAGCACACCGGGGCCACTCGGCATCGCGGTCCAGCCGACCGTCGAGTAATCATTGAAGATTGTGCCGATGCAAACCACACTATCCGACCAATCGACGATCTCGCGCACGCCAGGAGCGCTGATCTCGCCCCAATAGATGCCGACGAACTGCGGATGATCTTCCGGGAAAAAGCTCTTGGCAGCAGCCATCACCGCGACGGAACAGCCGAGCGCATCGGCAAGTGCGATCGCCTGCTTTTCCGCACCCGCAGCGCGTAGCTTGCTTCCGATCAGCAGCACCGGCTTCTGCTTCCCACGCAGGAAGTCTGCCGCCGCCGCCACCGCGGCTTCCAGCGTCTCGCGGTCGCTTGGCTCTTTATTGATGACAGCGCTGATCGGCCCCGGCGCCGCACAAGGAGCCGCGGCGATGTTGCAAGCGATGTCAATATATGCCGGCTTCCTTTCGCGCAGCGCCGTGCGGATCGCGTAGTCGATCTGGTCAGGCGCATCGACAGCGGACGTGATGGAAACAGCAGCGCAGGTGATCTTCTTCGCTATTTCCAGCTGATACAAGAAATCGTGCGTGCCCAGCGTATGGTGCAGCACATGCTCCGTTGCCCGGTCGTTTGTGTTGGGCGCGCCAGACACCAAGATGACTGGCAGGTTCTCGGCATAGGCGCCTGCGATCGCATTGAAGGCCGAAAGCGCACCGACGCTGAAGGTAACGACGGCAGCGGCTGCGCCCTGGGCACGAGCATATCCCTCGGCACTGTAACCGCAATTCAACTCATTGGAGCAATATATCTGCTGCAGATTTTTGTTCGTTAGGAGTTGATCGAGCAATACAAGATTGAAGTCGCCCGCAACTGCAAAATGATGTTTCAAACCTATCTGCGAAAGACGGGCCGCAAGATAGCTGCCAACAGTGTACGTCATAGAACACCTCCATATTTGTGACGCGCAGGCGTCCGGGCTTTCATTTCGGAAGATATTCGATCAGCGCGGTCCGAGAAACGTCCTGACGACTCAATCATTTTACCAAATATAGCGCGTAACAAATCTCCTAGCACGTCGGGCTCACACCGCGGCGGCGACGTCTCCGGTGCAAATTTTCGGAATCAATGCAACGAAACGCCTGAGAACATTACGCGGCTCATGCGGCGAGAACTGCATTCCAAATTTCGGGAGCCGTTGACATGCCTTATTGCGCAACCGCTGGCGCGTTTCGCCGCCGCCTTGGTCATGCTACTTCACCAGGCAACCGTCCAGAAACTGAGTGACCGCCGCTTCAACCATCAGGTCTATCTCGGAGGGACCTGGCGGTTCGCGCACGCCAATCAGGCATTGCAACCGCGGGGTTCCAGACAGCATATCCAAGAAGTGGTCGGCAGCAGTGCTGCTGTCTTGCATGCGCAGCACACCCCGCTCGATCTGGCGATCGAAAAATTCGGTCAGGAAAGCCCGGCTGCGGCCAGGACCTAATTTCCAGAACCGCTCCGCGAGTTCGGGAATACGCGGAGCCTCAGCGATGACGAGCCGGTTGAGGTTCAAACACGCGGCAGAGGTCACAATGGCGAGATAGCGGACTCCGACCTCGCGCAAGACCTCGTGTGGTGCACGCGAAGCCAGCTGTTCCGGTGTCAACCCTCGAAAGATCGTCTCGCAATTCTCGCTGATGATCGCTTCGAAAAGCCCCTGCTTGCCACCAAAAAGAGCGTAGAGCGTCTGCCGCGACCCCCCGGAGCGCGCGATCACATCGTCGAGCGTGGCTTCAGCATAGCCCTTCTCCTCGAAGACCTCCCGGGCGGCCGCGAGGAAGGCATCACGGCGGGCTGCAAGGCGCTTGCCGCCGGAGCGCTCTGCACAGCTGACGTCTGTCGTGCTGGTTTTCATTCACAACCTAGTGAGCGATCAACAACTGTCTTGATATGTACTGTACGAGACAGTACGTTTCAATGGCCTTTGGAGAGAGTCATGGGAATCGTCGCCTTCGCGCTTCGTTACCGTCATACATTTTATGTGTTGGCCTTGATGATGCTGTTTCTCGGCGGCAGCGCGATCCTCACCGCGCCGAAAGATATTTTCCCCAACATCAACATTCCCGTCGTAACCGTGATCTGGCAATATACCGGTTTGACGCCCGAGGAAATGGAACAGCGCGTTACCACCTACAGCGAATATTCCATCAGCTCCAATGTCAGCGATATCCGTAATATAGAAAGCCAGACGCTGTCCGGCGTCGCGGTCGAAAAGGTTTTCTTCCAGCCGAACGTCAATGTTGATCTCGCGATCAGCCAGATCGTCTCCGCTTCAAATGCGATTCGCTCGCTGATGCCGGTCGGCATCCAACCTCCGGTCATTGTCCAATACAATGCTTCGTCGGTTCCGGTGCTCCAACTGAGCTTGAGCTCCGACCAGCTGAACGAGCAGCAGCTTTACGATTACGGCATCTACCGGATACGCCAGGCCCTGGCGCCGATCGCTGGCATTACGCTGCCGACCCCTTATGGCGGCAAATACCGGCAGATCATGGTTGACCTCGACCCCAACGCGCTTGCGGCGCGCGGGATCACCCCCAATGACATCGTCAACGCAGTGAATGCGCAGAGCCTGACGCTGCCATCGGGGGATGCGAAGATGGGCGACACACAATTTATCGTGCCCGTCAACAATATGGCGCCGTCGATCGACGCCCTGAACCGAATTCCGATCAAACAGGCCGGCGGCGCGACGATCTATCTCTCCGACGTGGCGCATGTCCGGGACGGCTGGGCCGTCCAACAGAATGTTGTGCGCACCGACGGAAATCGTTCAGTGCTTTTGACCATCATCAAGAACGGGAATGCCTCGACTCTTGACGTGGTCAACCAGGTCAAGGCGGCATTGCCGGAAATTCGGCGAGCGGCACCGCCCGGCATGAAAATCGATTTGCTGTTCGATCAATCCGTGTTCGTCAGCAACGCCATCCAAGGCGTGCTGCAGGAAGGCGCGATCGCGGCTGGCTTGACCGCTCTGATGATGTTGATATTCCTTGGTTCCTGGCGGTCGATGCTCGTCGTCATGGTGGCAATTCCATTGTCGATCATGACGTCCATCGCGGTGCTCGCGGCACTCGGGCAGACGATCAACACAATGACTCTGGGCGGTCTTGCGCTGGCGGTCGGCATATTGGTCGACGACAGCACGGTCACGATAGAGAATACCCACCGCCTTTTGGAAGAAGGAACAGAATTCGACGAGGCGGTTTTGGAGGGTGCCGCCGGTATTGCTGTCCCGACATTGATTTCCACGCTCGCGATCTGCAGTGTGTTTGTTTCCGTGTTCTTCTTGCAGGGCGCTGCGCGCTATCTCTTCACGCCGCTAGCGATGGCGGTGGTGTTCGCCATGCTCGCCTCTTATGGCATTTCGCGCACGCTCACGCCCATCATGATCGGTCTGCTGTTGCGCAAGGAACATGAACGGCGGGACATCGAGACAGGCTGGCTATCCCGCTTCCATGCCGGTTTCAATGCACGGTTCGATCGTTTCCGCAATTTCTATGGCTGGCTGCTTGCAGGCATTTTGCGGCGGCGGATTTTGACCCCGGCGGTGGCGGGTTTGGTCGTGATCGGCGGGAGCATCTTGTTCCTCTTCGTCGGGACCGATTTCTTTCCGGGCGTCGATGCGGGCCTCATTCAATTGCATGTCCGTACCCCTGCCCGCACCCGCGTTGAGCGCACCGAACAAATATTCCAGGCGATCGAGGACAATATCCGCAAAGAGATCCCGGCTGCGGATTTGCACTTGATCCTCGATAATATCGGGCTGCCGGCACGCACCTATAACCTCGCTTTTACCGACGGCAGTACAATCGGTGTGAATGACGGCGTCATCCAGATTGAACTCGCAGAAGGCCATGCGCCGACGGCCGATATCATCAAAAAATTGCGCGCGGAATTGGCGCACGCTTTTCCGGACGTGCTTTTCTATTTCCAGCCAGCCGATCTCGTGACGCAGGTCTTGAACTTCGGCGTGCCGACGCAGATCGATGTCCAGTTGCAAGGACAAGACCGCGAGGGAAACAAGGAGACCGCCGCCCTGCTCCAGCAAAAATTGGCAAATGTTCCGGGCCTGGTCGACGTGCATGTTCAGCAAGAGCTGAACGCACCGGAAATGATGTACACCATCGATCGCACACGCGCGCAGGAACTCGGGCTGAACATGCAGGAGGTCGCCAACAACCTCAACATCAGCCTGTCGTCATCGGAGCAAGTCTCACCCAATTTTTGGACCGATCCGCAGACGGGCATTCCCTATTTCATGGCCGTTCAAACCCCGGAATACCGGCTCACCAACAAAAATCAGCTCGACAATACGCTGCTGGCGAGCAGCACCGATGCCAACGGCACGCCTATCCCGAGCCGGCTCGGCAATATCGCGACGGCACAGCGGGTTGCCGTTCAGTCGGTCTTCAACCAGTCCAACATTCAGCCGGTCTATGACGTCTATGGCAGCGCGCAGAATCGGGATCTCGGCAGCGCGGCGAAGGCGATTCAAAAGATCGTCGCCGAGCTTGAACCAAGACTCAAGCCCGGCAACCACATTGTCGTTCGAGGTCAGATCGAAAGCATGCAGGGTGCCTTCGGCGATCTCGGCTTAGGGCTCATGTTCGCCGCCGTCTTCGTCTACATGCTGATGGTCGTCAATTATCAGAGCTTTCTTGATCCGCTCGCCGTCATCCTGGCTTTACCGGGGGCCGGGGTGGGCATTTTGCTATTGCTGTTTGTCACGGGAACAACTCTGAGTGTGCCGTCGGTCATGGGGGCGATCATGTCGATTGGTGTCGCCTCGGCGAACTCCATTTTGCTCGTCACTTTTGCGCGTGAGCAACGCCTGGCCGGGCACAGTGCTTTCGAGGCGGCTTTGTCGGCGGGCACCACGCGGCTTCGGCCGGTGTTGATGACGGCGGCGGCGATGATCGTAGGCATGATCCCGATGGCAATCGGTGGCCCCGGCGAAGAGCAAAATGCCGTGCTGGCCAGCGCCGTCATCGGCGGTGTCGCGGTCGGCACCATAACGACCCTCTTGTTTGTGCCTTTCCTTTACTCGGTGATCGGCCGTTTCGCGCGGCGCGCGGCCGAATTCCACCCGGGACTTTCGCGGCAAGGATCATTGTCATGAACTATGTGCCAGAGGAACATGCGTTGCGTGTCGGCGAGCAAGCAAAGGCGGGTGGAAATCGGCATCGCCAACTAGCCCGCGCGCTTGCGATTGGTACGATCGCGGTCTTGGTCCTTCTGGTCGCTTTCGGAACCTTTAGCCACTATAGGCGTGCCGCCGCCGCCGCTGCCGTGCTGGAAGCGCGCAATACTTTAGTGCCGGCTGTGCGCACGCTCGTGGTGCAGGAGGATTTGCAACCGCGCACCATCGATCTGCCTGGCAGTATGGCGGCATTCGACAGCGCAACGCTCTATGCCCGGGCCACCGGCTATATTAGCGTCCGCAACGTCGATATCGGCAGCAAGGTTCACAAGGGGGATGTCCTCGCCGTGATTGCCGCGCCGGATCTCGATCAGCAGCTTGTCCAGACGAAGGCGCAGCTCCTGCAACTCGAAGCGGCGGTCCGCCAGGCGCAGGCCAACGCCGATTTGGGACGTGTCACCAACCAGCGAACGTCGCGTCTCGTCGCCCAAGGATGGTCGAGCGCGCAACAGGGCGACAATGACCGGCTGACTTTCGACGCGCGCACCGCGGCGGTCGCGGTTGCGGAAGCGAATGTCGTGGCGCAACAAGCGGCGGTGCACCGGTTGGAGCAGCTTACAGATTTCGAAAAAATCACCGCCCCCTTCGATGGCGAGATCACCGGCCGCTTCATCGATGTCGGCAGCCTCGTCACCGCCGATGCCGCAAGCGGGAGCCCCTTGTTCTCGATCGCCCGAACCGATGTGTTACGCGTGCAGGTCTTTGTGCCGCAGACCGCCTATTTCGGCGTCCGGCAGGGCGATCACGCGACGGTCACCGTGCCGGAGATTGTGAACCGGACCTTCGACGGCACGGTGGCGCGCAATGCGCGGGCGCTCGCCACTGGCACGCGCACCTTGCTCACGGAAGTCGATGTCGACAATAAAAGCGGCGAACTCGCTGCGGGTCTTTATTCTGTTATCCGTCTGCAACTCCGGCGCTTGAACCCGGTCGTGCGGGTCCCGTCGCAAGCCGTGATTTTCGATAAGGATGGCCTTAGCGTCGCTGTCGTCGAGGACGGGAAGGCGCAGTTTCGCAAGCTCGAACTGGACGCGGACAATGGCGCCGATGTCGAGGTGCGCGCCGG
>PLUZ01000434.1:0-11025 GCA_003162995.1 Methylocapsa sp.
CTATCCGGTGATGATCAAGGCCGCGGCCGGCGGTGGCGGCAGAGGGATGCGTATCGTCGAGTCCGCCGAGGGGATAGCCGAAGGCTTCGCCCGCGCCGCGTCGGAAGCGAAATCCGCGTTCGGCGATGGCCGGGTCTTCATCGAAAAATTCATTGCCGGTCCGCGTCACATCGAAATCCAGATCCTCGGCGATAAGCACGGCAACATCATTCATCTTGGCGAGCGCGAATGTTCGATCCAGCGCCGCCATCAAAAAATCATTGAGGAAGCACCTTCTCCTTTCATCGGCGAGGAGACCCGCCACGCGATGGGCAAACAGGCGATCGCTCTGGCCCGGGCCGTACATTATGATTCCGCCGGAACGGTCGAATTCATCGCCGCGCAAGATGGGAGCTTTTATTTTCTCGAAATGAACACGCGGCTTCAGGTCGAGCACCCTGTGACCGAACTCATTACCGGCATCGACCTCGTCGAGCAGATGATCAGATCGGCCTTTGGCGAGAAACTCGCAATCGTGCAAGCCGATGTTCGTCTTAAAGGCTCGGCGATTGAAAGCCGCATCCTGGCTGAAGATCCAACGCGGAATTTTCTCCCCTCGGCCGGACGGCTCAAGACCTACCGGCCGCCGGACGGCGGCATGGGCGAGGGCGCAGCGCTGCGCATCGATGCAGGCGTCCGCGAAGGCAGCGAGGTCTCGATCTATTACGATTCGCTGATCGCGAAGCTCGTGACGCACGCAGCGGATCGCACTGCGGCGATCGGAGCGCAGGCGCAAGCTCTCGATTCCTTCGTCATCGAGGGCGTTGCCAACAATATTTCTTTTCTCGCCGCCACGATGGGACATAAGCGCTTTCGCGCAGGCGAGCTCTCGACGAGTTTTATCGCCGAGGAGTATCCGCACGGTTTCGCGCCGCTTGCGCCGCAAGGGGAAGCGACGGAACGGCTCGCATGTGTCGCGGCCGCAACCGATCATGTGATGAACGAACGCAAGCGCGCGATCTCGGGCCAGTTGAGTACCGCGCATCCGGTCAAATTCGCGCGGGATCGCGTGGTCATGCTCGGCAAATCTCGGCATGACGTGAGTCTCGATGACACAGATGAAGGACTAATCGTGCGATTTGAGAAGACCGGCTGCGCGCGCCTTTGCGTTTCCAGTTGGACTCCCGGTCTGCCAGTTTGGAACGGCGCGATCGATGGCGAAAGAATCCGGGTTCAGCTGCGCCCCATTCTCAACGGCACGCATTTGGCGCACGGCGGCTTTGAGGCGGACGCGCGTGTCTACACGCGGCGGGAGGCGGAGCTCGCCCTGCTCATGCCGGAGAAAAAGACGGGCGCTGGTTCCAATTTTCTGCGATGTCCGATGCCATGCCTCGTCAAATCGATCTCCGTGGCCGCCGGGCAAAGGGTCAGGTCCGGCGAAACCCTCTGCATCATCGAGGCGATGAAAATGGAAACTGCCGTATGCGTCGAATTCGATGCGACGGTCGAGAAAATCTATGTTCAACCCGGCGATTCTCTCGCCGTCGATGCGATCATCATGGCGTTTTCCTAGCTCCGGCGGATTCCGGCGGGTCGGTGTAGAAGCGGCTGTTATAGCGCCAGCGATAATAGCAGAGCGGCACGATGCCGATCAGGATCGTGCCGATGCTCATGATGGAGACACGAAAACCGAGCTGCGGCAGCTGGAAAATCCCGACGCTGGCGACAAAGAGCGCCGACGTCAGCGGAACGATCCCGGCAAACACGAGCATCCTCCAGCCGGTGAACAGCACATTGCGGTAGTACCAAGCGCAGGCAATGCCGGCTAACGCATAGTAGAATGAGACCTGCACGCCGATCGCATTGATGAGATCGCTCATCAATTGCTTGACGCTCGGCACTGTGGCCGAGGCGGCGAACAGGAGAAGCGAGACGGTGGCAACTGCGATGCCCGCGAGCCAGGGCGTCTGAAAGCGCGGATGCAGCCAGCCCATCGGCTCGCCGATCACCTGATCGCGCGCCATCGAGAACAACAGTCTCGTGCATTGTAAGAGCTGCGTCTGGAGCGTCGCAACCACGCTCACCATCACAGCGAGCACGGCGATCGCGCTCCAAGGCGCGCCGAGTGCCACATGGCCGAGGGCCGGAAGCAGATTCGCGGCATTCGCCTGGATCTGGTCTGATGTCAGAGCCATCTGGATGGCGACTTGCGCCAAAAGGAACAGGGCAACGATCACGAAGACGCCAACGACGCCGCCGAGTCCTGCCGCCTTCTTGGCATTCGCTGTTTCCTCCGCGAGGTTGGACGCCACGTCCCAGCCGAAATAATAGAAGATCGTGATCAGCATCCCGGCGCAGAAGGAATCGAATGTGCCGAAAGCGGATGGGAAGAACCAGTCGCAGGAAAAGGGTTCGGCGGGCGCCGCGCGCGCGTTCCAGATCGCAAGCCCGCTGACCAGGATCAAAGCGCCTAATTCGAGCAAGGTCAGCACGACCTGCACTTTGGCGGTCGCGGTGATGCCGCAAGTCACGAGCGCAAGCACGCCAAGGAACCACACGGCGCCGATGCCGGTTGCCCAAAGCACGTCGTGGAGCCGTTCCGGCGCGACAAGTTCGAGCGTCGCCTCACCGGCCGGAAGCGCCGCGGCGACCATGAAGATCGTGGAGAGGCTGAGGAGCGCCCAGCCTGCGATGAAACCGAGCGCCGGATGGATGGCGCGGCCGACCCAGGCATAGGCGGCACCGGCATCCGATCGCCACAGGTTGAGATAAGAGAACGCGATAGTGATGCCGATCATCGGCAGGAAGGCGATAGAGAGTGCCGCCGGTCCAGCGATCCCAACGGCAGCGACAAGGGCCGCGGTGCTGGCGGTGATCGAATAGGCCGGCGCCGAGCCGGCGATAGCCATGACGGCCGTATCCAGGAAGCCCAGCGCCCCCTGCTTTAACGAACGTTCCAACACCCGCTTTTTACCGCGCTGTATGACATTCCGAGACATCGAAATACGTATTCTCAATCGTTTGGAGTGCCGCCGGGCTGGCACTAGACCATGATCGCTTCAAGAGGAATCGCTCATGGTCTCTATCTTTATGTTTGGTCGCATGATCTTATCCCAAAAGTCTGCAACTTTCTGCAGATCATGGTCTGACGGTTGCGACCGCGTCCGGCCCGTGCCCGGCACTTCTCCCGGTCACAATGCCAGTCCGTTCTCTTCATAACCTATTTTCAGCGCTGGCGTGAGCAGCCGCGCAAAGATCAACTTGCACGAATATCGTCGCGTTGGCGAAGTTTTGGTTTGGTGAGAACTGTGCGGCTGGAATTTCGTGAGATAACAGAGGGAGACCCGGTGTACGCGGCATCCTCACGGAAGCCGAGCGCCGCGCCATTTATGAATCGTACTCAACTCGAACATATCATCCGCGCCGCGAGCCGAATCTCGGATGACGCCGAAATAGTCGTCGGCAGTGAGGCCATTTACGCGCAGGACATGAGGCTTCCCCAGATTGCTTACATATCGGAAGAAGCCCAGGTGTATCCCCGTAACCACCCCGGACGCGCCGACGATATTGACTTTGCCATTGGCGAGCTTTCGTCTTTTCACCCCGTATCAGCCGGCATAATGGATAACGGCGACGAGCCGATGTGTGCGTCGATTGGAGTAGTTACCTAAGCTGCTTTTTCCGCAGCGACTAACTTTAGAAGCGCTTGGGCTGCGCCGGTTGAGGATGCGGGATTCTGCCCGGTAAGGAGACGGCCATCAACGATTGAAAACGGCTGCCAGTTGGGGACTTTCTCAAAGATGCCTCCCAGCCGCTTCAACTCATCCTCAACGAGGAACGGAACAACATTGGTGAGGTGCACAGCTTCCTCCTCGCCGTTGGTAAAACCGGTCACGCGTTTACCTTTTACAATCGGCGCACCCTTGTAGGTGACTCGATGAAGCACACCAGGCGAATGGCAAACCAAAGCCACCGGTTTGCCGGAATTGTAGAACGATTCGATCAAGGCGATGGAATCGGTGCTTTCCGCGAGGTCCCACATGGGGCCGTGCCCGCCCACATAGAATACTGTGTCGTAATCTTCCGCTTTCACGTCGGCAAGCATGACCGTCTGGGAAAGCGCCTTTAGCGCCGCCTGGTCCTGTTTGAACCGCGCCATGGCGGGCGTCTGATTTTCCGGTAAATCGCTCTTCGGATCGATCGGCGGCTGCCCGCCTTTCGGTGAAGCGAGGGTCAGCTGCACGCCGGAGTCCCGGAAAACAAAGTAGGGGGCTGCGAACTCTTCAAGCCAGAAGCCTGTCTTGCGGCCGGTGTTGCCGAGTTGATCGTGCGATGTTAGCACCATCAGTATTTTCACGTTCCTTCTCCTTTGTTCATCGTTGTGCGCATCGATTGATGTACCAAGCGGGGGATCGACATCACACTTGAGGCGGATCTCGCGCCAAGGCATGGCCATTGGAAAATCCCGCCACTGTTTCCGAGCGGCGGGAGCGTGCCTTTCCCTGATGATCAAGTGTTAGTGTTTGGTCGGTGCGTTGATTGCGATCCGTTTTGCCTTTGACTGCGCCCGCTCGGTCTTCGGCAGGATAACTTTGAGAACGCCGTTCTTGAACGAGGCCTCAATCTTATTTTCCTCGATGTCCATGCCGACCGGAATTCGCCGTTCGAAGCGGCCGTAGAAACGTTCCGAGAACTGGCGCTCCTTGTCCTCCGTCTCGGATTTCATCTCGCCGCGAACAATCAAATTGCCGTCGTCCATAAGGAGCTCGACATCTTTTTCTTCCATGCCGGGGATTTCGGCAGAGACCGTAATTTGCTTTTCGGATTCGGTGACTTCGAGCTTCGGCCACGCGGGATTCACAAAACCCGCCCGCTGCCCGGCAAGAGGGGATAGAGCGAAGCCGCGAAAAGCTTCCTCCAGGAGGCGGTTCATTTCCCGGTGTAATGTGAGAAACGGGCTAGATCTTTCGTCGCGAAAAAGCTCTGGGACGAGATCTTGGCTCCGGGTCCAGGGAATTAGATCGCGTATACTCATAGCCTCATCTCCATAGATCTAAGCGGACGCATTGGCGCGTCCTCCTGCGACCCACGCTTCCGGCCACGTTCCGGCTGAGCTTTGGGCCGTGTGCAATTGACCCTTGTAAAGGCCACCTGAGCCAGCCGTGCTCGCGCGCAGCTAGTTCTACACAGTCCTCGCCCCGCCGCCGGCCTGCGCGGACGCAATATTAGCTGCCACGCGCAACGTTGAGCTGGTCTTTCCCACCGCTCACGACATGTGAGGCAATGGTGACAAGCGCCTGCATTAAAAATCTGGAGAGCGGCCCGCGAGGGTCAAGGGGCTATTTGCAAAACCCGTGTGCCACTCGGTGTCGCATCACCCGCGCAATCGCGCCGGTGCGCGATCCGGTTTCGTTCGGACCAGATCGCGCATCACAGCTTATTCATGACCATGGCCGCTAATCGGGTTTCTGGTTTCGAAGAGTATTTTCACTCGACCTGCAGCGACTTCAGCTTGCGGTGCAGGGCCGAGCGCTCCATGCCGATGAATTCGGCGGTGCGCGAAATGTTGCCGCCGAAACGGTTGAGCTGGGCGATCAAATATTCACGCTCGAAGACTTCCCTGGCGTCCCGCAAGGGAAGGCTCATCAATTTTTCGCCGCCGGAGCTATTTGGCGTCGAAGGCACGAGCGCGCCGATCTCGGACGGCAACATATCGGCAGTGATTGGTGCCTCGGGATCGCCGTTGGCAAGGATCATCAGCCGCTCCACGTTGTTGCGCAACTGTCTTACATTGCCCGGCCAATCATGCGATTGCAGAACCGCCATGGCGTCGTCGGCGATCAAACGCTTGGGCATACCGGTTGTAATCGAAAGCTGCTCCATGAAATAAGCGATGAGTTCGGGAATATCTTCCCGGTGTTCGCTGACTGAGGGAATGCGAACCGGCACGACGGCAAGACGGTGGAAAAGATCCTCGCGAAACGAGCCGTCGGCGATCAGCTTTGGAAGATCGCGTGAGCTTGACGAAATGAGGCGGACATCGACATGGACGCGGGTCGCTCCTCCAACCCGCAAAAAATTCTGTTCGACCAGGACCCGCAGGATTTTGCCCTGGGTTTCCTTGGGCATATCGGCGATTTCGTCGAGATAGAGCGTGCCGCCATGGGCTTCTTCGAGCGCGCCGACCTTACGGCTGCATCCCTCCTTGGCTTCGATCCCAAACAATTCCGTTTCCATCGTTTCTGGCGAGATCGTTGCCGAGTTGATGGTGATGAAAGGACCATTGGCGCGCGCGGATGCGTCATGGATTCCACGCGCCGTGAGTTCCTTGCCGGCGCCGGGCGCGCCGGTGATCAAAACCCGCGAATTGGCGGGTCCAACGCGCTCAACGACCTGACGCAATTGATTGATCACGGTCGATTTGCCGATAATCTTGTTGCTCCGGCCCGCGCGGGTGCGCAATTCCGTCACTTCACGCTTTAATCGCGAGGCTTCGAGCGCGCGCTCTGCGACCAGCACCAGACGGTCCGCCTTGAACGGCTTTTCGATGAAATCATAGGCGCCGAGCTTTATCGCGGAGACCGCCGTCTCGATATTGCCGTGCCCGGAAATCATGACGACCGGAAGCGACGGATTCTGCTCCTTAATGATTTTCAGCAATTGAAGACCGTCGAGCCTTGATCCTTGCAGCCATATATCGAGGAAGACGAGGGTAGGACGCCTCGCGCCAATCGCGGCCAAGGCCTCGTCGGAATTCTTGGCCGTCCGGGTGCCATGTCCTTCGTCCGACAAGATCCCGGAAACAATGTCTCGAATGTCGGCTTCGTCGTCCACTATGAGGATATCGCTTGCCATGAAGTCTTTCACGCTCCTCTTCTGGCATCGGCTGGCATGATTTTCTCCGCGGCCCGGTCAAGGTCTTGTTCGCCGGAGCCGTGCCCGCCAAGATCATGTCCCAAAGGAAAAAACATCCGGACCCAGGCACCACGCCCTGCCGGTGCATCCCGTAATTCGAGGCCGCCGCCGTGATCGGCGAGGATTTTGGCAACGATCGGGAGACCGAGCCCAGTCCCGTCCGCACGCGTCGTCATGTAGGGTTCAAGGAGTCTTTGCCGGTTCTCCTTTGGAAAGCCCATGCCATTGTCGATCACGTCGATGGAGACGACGCGCCCGGCAACCGCGACAGCCACGGATATCTTGCCCTGGAAGCCGGGTTCGCTCGTTTGCGCTGCAATCCCTTCGGTCGCGTTTTTGACAATGTTCGTCAAAGCTTGGGACAAAAGCCGCCTGTCGAACGGGACGTGGACTGGGTCCTGCGGCAACTGCTCTTCAAACACGATATCGGGATGGGCGACCCGCATAAGGAACAGGACCCGGCGCACGCATTCGCCAAGGTCGTCGCTTTCGAGGCGAGCTTTCGGCATCCGGGCAAAAGCGGAGAATTCATCCACCATGCGCTTGATATCGTCGACCTGCCTGACGATCGTGTCGGTGCATTGGTCGAATATATCGCGGTCGTGTTCGATCAGGCGCCCATATTTGCGTTTCAGCCGTTCGGCGGAAAGCTGGATCGGCGTCAGCGGGTTTTTGATTTCATGGGCGATACGGCGGGCGACATCGGCCCAGGCCGCTGTCCGCTGGGCGGTCACAAGATCCGTGATGTCGTCGAGCGTCACGACGTAGCTTTTGTCGGCACGTTCGCTTGGCTCACTGGTGATGCTCACGTTGAAGAGACGGTCGAGGCCGCCACGGGAAAGCGAAATTTGTCCCTGGACCAGGCGGGCTTGGACGGACCGCGCCTCCCCCAGCAGGCTTTCTATTTCCGGCAGTACGGTTGCGATCGATTGACCAGCGATCCGCTCGGCGGGGTCGCCGCTTTGCGGGAGCAATTTTTCAGCGGATGGATTGAGCGCGGTAATTTCACCTTTTGGCCCGATGCCAACGACCGCGACAGGAACGCCAGAAAGAACCGCCTCGGTGAAGAGACGCCGCTCGTCAATGAGCTTGCTTGCCGCGATCAAGCGATGCTGCTGGAGGCTCAGTTCCGAGGTCATTTTGTTGAAGGTCTCACCAAGATGGGCAAGATCGCCCTCTGACTTATGGACTGGCACGTGCACGTGGAGATTGCCGGAAGCGACCTCGTCGGTCGCCGCTATCAGCCGCCTGATCGGCGCGACGAGACTGTCGGCGAAGGAGAGACCGAGCCAAGTCGCAGACAAGAGCATGATCAGGGCGATCAGTACGAACATGGTCGCGAAAGCAATCCTGATCCGGCTGCGATGAGAGTCGAAATCATCGTAAAGAGCGACCATCTTGGCGGCCTGATCCGGAAACTCCACCGTGAACGGATGGACCGGCCGGGCGACATATAAAAATGTGTCTGGGAAAGCATTGAGCATTCGCAGGGCAACGAAGGTCGGTCCCTCCGTGAGGATCAGGCAAGTGATCTCGTCCTTTTTTGCGTCCTCGAAATCGCCCGGCTCAGGCCGGACCACGGCAGTGCCAATTTTGGCGCCCGTGTCGACATTTTCGACCACGGTTCCGTCGGACTTGATAAGAGCCGCGGCGGTGAAGCCGAGAAACCGTGCCCGCGACGTAAAAAAATCTCGAAACACCGACCGGTCAAACTCGAACAAGGGCCTGGCCCTATCGAGATCCGACGCTGTGAGCCTCGCCTCATGGATCAGCGATGTGCATTGACCAGCGCGAAATAAATTTGCCGCTTCGATGGTATTTTGCACGAAACCGCGTCCGTCCTGCATGAAGGCTGGATTGAGACTGCGTTCGAGCGTCACCGAACCAACCCAAGCCATGAGGAGTGCCGGCGCCGCGGCAACGATTGAGAAAAGTCCGACGATTCGCACATGCAAATCTGCCCCGGCGACGCCCGCGCGCCGCGCCGAAAAAAGCGCATAGGCCTCGGCGAGGACAAAAAAGAAGACGAGGAGAATGCAAAGTATATTGGCTACGAAAAGACCGAGAACGATGGACGGCGTTGGCAGTATCGGCGTGTAGTCGGAAAAAATTAGAAAGCTGACAAGTCCGATGAAGAGGGCGAGGATAACCGCTACGAGCCCAAAACGGGCCGTGAAGCGGGGATGGCCAGTTTTTCCCCCCAAACTACGCCGTGCAGCTTTTTGATCACCCGCCATTGGGTTGCTGGCCAAAAGAGATGTAAATGTCAGGCGACCGAATTTGACGAATAGATAGTCTGGATTCGCGTTGCCATAATATCACGCTGTTGCAAAATTGCGACATTTGCGGGGCCAAGATCCTGGGCAATATGGGAACAAAGAGCAATTCATAAGTAAGATGAAGACATATTTGTAATAAATTGAATTTTATGTGTTATTCAGGAGTTTATGGGATTGTTCACGGTTTCCGCCTGGATCGCACAGGCGCCTGCCTCTTCAAGATTGCACGGCTTTTTACGATGAAAGTGCGTTCTTAGTGAATATTCCGGATGGAAAACGTAGTCCTATCCCCATAACTCCCGCGTGGGTGGAAGAACGATCGAGCCCTTGTAGGTGAGCCCGTCGGGCCGGTCGCGGGCCAGCAGAAGCGGGCCATCGAGATCGACGAAACGCGCGCGTCCAGCTAGCAAGAGCGCCGGCGCCATCGCGAGCGAGCTTGCAACCATGCAGCCGATCATGAGCTCGAAGCCGAGGCTTTGGGCAAGATTTACCAAGGCCAGAGCCTCTGTCAGGCCACCGGTTTTGTCGAGTTTGACATTGATTGCGTCGTAGCGTTCACGCAGGGCTTCGAGCCCGGTGCGATCATGAACGCTTTCGTCGGCGCAAATCGGCACAATATGCTGGATTTTGGCGAGTATAGCGTCTTTGGCCGCGGGCAGCGGCTGCTCGACCAAGGCGACGCCCACCTCGGCGCAGGCTTCAAGATAGCGTTCGAGATCAGCCTGTTGCCAGGCCTCATTGGCATCCACAATCAGCGTCGAGCCGGGCGCCGCGGCGCACACCGCTGCGAGCCGCGCCGCATCGTCCTCACCCGCGAGTTTGATTTTGAGAAGAGGCCGCTCGCGCGCTTTGGCCGCCGCCTCCGCCATTTCGGCCGGGCTGCCGGCCGAGATCGTGAAGGCGGTCGTGACAGGAGCCGGAGGCATGACGCCCGCGAGCACGTAAGCCGCAACGCCGCAGCGCTTGGCATCCAAATCCCAGAGCGCGCAATCGAGTGCATTGCGGGCGGCACCTGGCGGAAGCAGGCTTTGGAGACGGCCGCGATCCGCGCCTTCCTCGATTTGGGCCCGTACCGAGGCGATCTGGGTCAGGACGGATTCGACTGTCTCGCCGTAACGGGCATAGGGAACGCTTTCGCCGCGTCCACGAAAGCCCTTGTCTTCGATCGTTGCCACGACCACGACAGCTTCCGTCTTGGCGCCGCGCGCAATCACGAATTTGCCGAGGATGGGGAAGCGTTCGACGGTGATGGTAAGATAGGGCATGAAACTGAAATCGAAAGAAGGTTGGCGGACGTCGTTCAAGCATTGGTTGGAGATGAGGCGTTATCGAGAGGTCAAATCAACCACCACCCTGTCCACGCGGCCAAGAGCACCAAGGCCAAACCCGGCACGACGCGCAAGGCGAACCTATAGCCACCAGCATATATACACAAGATCGCCTTGGTGATTGTGTTTGCCGACAGCGCAAGCAAAATAGGCAATGCCGTTTCGGTTGGCGTCATCTTCCCGGCGCTGGCTAATGTGGCCACCGAAATCACCGCCGGATCAACGTTGACCAACCCTGCTAACGTTGCCGCGACAATGACGCCGGATGCGCCGAACCATTCTTCAGCGGCTCTTGACACGAGCAGGATCACCGTGAGAACTGCCGCGAAACCAATTGCCGTCCATGCATTGAACGCTCGTCCCCGCTCGTCCATGCCCCCTGAATTCTGCCGCCAGACGAGAAACGCGAAGGCAATACCATAGAAATCGGCGGCGGCGCCAGAAAAGGCAAGCGGAACGACAACGGCCCGCAGGACTTCGGTATTCGTCGCGGCCAGCACCACAACCATCTGAATGATGGTCGC
>PLUZ01000434.1:11030-13144 GCA_003162995.1 Methylocapsa sp.
AAACGGGCTCCGACGAGCCGGACCATGATGTGGCCAAGGGCACCAATCGCCATGACAAGGATGACGATGATCCAGACCGCGTGGGGATTGACGGCACCGAAAGGTCCCATTGGTTGATTTGGCAGAATTGGCAAGACAATCAATGTGGCGGCGGCGAAGATCAGGGCATCCCGGATCTCATCTTCGCTCAGTACGGAACGCGCAAAACGGTGGAGCGCGGTGCGCGCGTTGAGCAATATGGCGATGGCCACTGCGATGCCCGCGGCAAGCCCAGGCAACCGCAAATCCGCCGAGCACTGTCGCTGAAACGAGCGCGACTTCCGTTGTGAGACCCGGATCGTCCGTCACCCTGCGCCAATAGCCGAGCGCCGCCAGCCCGAAAATTCCAGCCGTGGTGACCGCGAGAAGCGGCGCGCCGCCGGCGATGAAGCTCACCGCTCCGGTGAGCGATCAAGGGTGAAGGTGCGCAGACCGGCGGCCGAGCGCTCGGGCCCCGTTCCCTTGCGGCGCTCGCGTTCCGTTCCGATCAAAAGGCCAATGCCAAGGGCAACGGCGAGGCTCAAAATCACTGGATCAAGATTGAACATTTGCTTCTATATGCCAGGGGCGCGCGATCAACGGCTAACCAGCCGCGCGATGGCAAAGGCGGCGGCGGCGGCGAGAGAGCCAATGAGCGCCGTTTGCACGGCGCTGCGCAATGGCGTGACGCCGGTCATTTGCCCCTTGATGCCGCCAAAGATCAGAAGCGCGGCGAGGGTCAGCGCGATCGAGAGCGGAAGCGCCTGAGAAATTTCGGCCAAGAAAAAATAAGGCAATAAGGGAATGAGACCGCCAACGACGTAAGCGCCGCCAATCGTCAAGGCGCTTTTGAGTTCGCGGCCCGGCACCGGCTCTTCCAAGCCAAGCTCGAAACGCATCATGAAATGGATCCAGCGTTCCGGGTCGCGGGTGAGCGCTTCTGTCACTTTCTCGGCTAAGGCTGGATCGAGGCCTTGTTTGCGCAGAATTTGGCGCACTTCCGCGCGCTCGGTTTCCGGTACTTCCTTAATTTCGGATTTCTCGCGTTGAAGCTCGGAGCGGTAGTGTTCGAGATCCGTGCGCGCGGCAAGATAGCCGCCGAGCCCCATGGCGAGAGCGCCTGCCGCGACCTCGGCGAGACCCGCGGTAATGATGATGGCTGTCGAGGAAACCGCCCCTGCAAGACCCGCCGCGAGGGCGAAAGGAACGGTCAGCCCATCCGCCATCCCAATGACAATATCGCGGACGAGGGCTGATGCGAGGAAGTGCTTTTCAATATGCGGCGTTGCCGGCATGAACCACCAAAAGTTGAACCCTGGATGCGTGAATGCCGAGCCCGTTCGAGTGCCGGAAGCACCGCCGCTGACTTAATTAGCGCCCGGCAACATGCGCCGCAAGACACCGTCATGCCAGAGATAATGATGGATCAGGCCAGCCGAAGCGTGGAGGCCGGCAAGGATGAGAATGATCGTCGCGATCGTGCCATGCAATTCCCCGACATTGTCGCGCAGAGCTTTGTTGTTGGGGTCAAACGCCGAAACAGAAAACAGGCCGAAGAAATTGTCGCCACGCACATAGACAAGGAAAATGCCAACGAGCACCATGACGATCAAAAGAGCGTAGAGCGCATAATGCACTGTTTTCGCCAAGCTTTGTAGCAGGCCTTTATCGGCCGGAGGGAGTACGCGTCCCCACTTTGCCCGCCAAAGGATCTGCGCCGCGAGCAGGACGCCGAGGCATAGACCGAGGCTGATATGAACCGATCGCGCCTCGACTCTAGGCATACCAGCAGGAAACAAATCGATGACCTGCGCTATCCCCCATTGGATAAGAACGAGAATAGCAACTGCCCAATGGAACCAGATTGTTGGAAGATCATATCGCTTAGAGACTAAGGGGTCAGACCGCATGAGTTTCGTCCTTGTGCGCTTGTAAACGAAACGCAGCTAGTGGCCAGAGTTGCAGATGTCAATTCAGAGAAGATCCGTATGTCGGGACGCGCTCAAAATCAAAGAGTTGGAGCATGTCCTGCCGCTGCCGCGCATCTAGAAGCGCTGATGGGTGAGCCATCAGGTTTGTCCGATTTCAGGGTCCAA
>PLUZ01000161.1 GCA_003162995.1 Methylocapsa sp.
TGAAAACCATGAGGCGAGCGGTATCTGGCGACAACGCGCGTTTCATGCGGTGCGATGCCTGACCGCGCCGCCCGTTCAAAGACATGCTATGAAAGACCTGACGCTTTCCCAGATTCTCGAAGAGTCATTCGAGCGCGCACCTAACTTGGACAGGCCGCTCAGCGCCATCTGGAATCTTCAACAGGATTTGGTATCATATTAGTCTTCAAAGCCGGTCGATTCTGGCTTGAATTTGAGTTGGCGCGCATTGTCACGAACGACACCAATGTCGCCTTCCGCGAATCCGGAGGCCGCTTCCGCCTCGATCTCGAGCGTCAACTTCACCTTGGCTCCTTGGGTCCGCTGCAGTTCCATCACCACGGCGTTCAGGATGGCGTCGAAGGACTTCACAGGCCTGTCTAAGTCAATCTCGACTGAGCCGAAAAAACGGCGCGGTTGTCGCGGCCCGGGCGCTGGCTTGCCGACGTCGCCGGTCGAACCGTCACCCACACGCGTTTGATCACCAGCATCTCCTGGCACGGCGGCCGAGGCCTCCCCACGCTTTGGGCGTTGATGCTCGAACGCCACATCGGAACGCACCCGAACGCCGGATCGAGCTTCCCGATGGCATCTCGGATGGCGCTGTCGAGGACCACGCGATCACGAAGCTTTGGCAGGTAGACATAAGAGCTGAACCAGTCGGCGACCTCGCCGATCCCGAGATGCGGCTTATCTTCTGGCCATAGTGACTTCAGATGCAGCCACAGCGCGTCTGGCCCGAGCCTTTCCTTGGCGATGCCGTCGTTTTTGGCCTTCTCGTAGATCGCCACCGGAATCGCCGCCCGATCTTTGGACGCGATCGACAAGTGATCGAGATCGAAGGCCAAGCCGACTGTCGTATTCTCGGTCTTGATCGGAAAGACGATATGGCACCAGGCGAGGCGCACCACTTTTGCCGCGCCTTCGCGGCTGGTCTTCGCCTTTTCTTTGGCGTCGTCAGCCTGCGCCTTTGTCAGCTGCTCTTGCAATCGCCTATCATCGACGATCGACGCCCACGCCAGGGACCTGCGCATGGCCTCGCGGGCGCCCCCCAGCAATGCCTCGTCTGCCACCGCGAAGAGCAGCGTGTTACGGAACCGGCGTTGTGCTGCGCGGCAACGCATGAGGGTTTCAGTGACGGCGTCGGTGGCGGCCGACTTGGCGGCGCCCTTCCCGGCGTGTGGCGATGACGGACCGAGTATCACGAGCGATAGTGCCCGTGCCTCGTCGATGGTGATCGGATCATCTGGGACGGCGAAGACGCGGTGGAAGCCGCCTTTGTGCGCCGAGTCATCGCGAAGC
The DNA here is from genome assembly GCA_003162995.1 of Methylocapsa sp. GTDB lineage: Bacteria > Pseudomonadota > Alphaproteobacteria > Rhizobiales > Beijerinckiaceae > Methylocapsa. Next base: position 1,321 of record PLUZ01000161.1, read on the forward strand.
ACCTCGGCGATGGCCACCTCGACTTCATGATCCGGAATCGCCTTCGCGCGGTCGTCGGCCAAGCGGTTGAGCGTCGGCTGGGTCGAAAACCAATAACGGCCAGCCTCTTCGTAGAGATAGGTCGCCCCCTCGGTCAGCTCGCGCAGCGCTTCCCCGAAGATCGCAAGCTGGTCGCCCGGCTCGGCACAGGCGAGACGAAGGCCCAGCCCAGTCAGGCCCGCGTTCGGCCGCCCGACCAGCGGCGCAGAACACAGGAATACGGCGCGAGCGGCACGGGTCGCGGCACGTAGCTGTGAAATTCGCCGCGACGGGTTCGCTTCCATGCGCGTGGAAGAGAGCTTTCGCCATCGACTTCCTTGCCTTTCGCACCGCCCGCCTCCGCGTCGCTCTCCAGGCAGGAAGCCGATGATCAGCGCATGCGGCACGAGCGCAGCGGCTTCGGTCAGCGACTGAACGAACGATAGGAACGCCTCGAATCGCTCGTCTGGGAGCTGGCGCGCGAACATCACCAGTTCGTCTAGCAAAGATGATGCACGGGCCGGCCAGCTTCATGACATCGACTAAGAGCTTTCAGCCGGGATTAGTCCGTGCCGCCTCAGCTTCGGCGACGAGGTTCAGTCCGGCATCGCCAGCAAGCTGCCAGGCGATATAGCCCCAAGGCGTGTATACTTTCGGGCCATTTTCGATCTTGAGCGAGACGTCAGGTCCCTCGGACGAACCGACAAAAATCGCGATCTTGGTGCGGTTCCACGCCATAACGCCCACTGCCTCGGCCAGTGGCTTGACGCCTTCGAGCACCGACAGATTAGGTGCGTTCGCGAGGTGATATGCGGCGAGCATGGTATGCGTTTCGCCGCCGCCGAAGGCCGTTTGTAGTCCGATGACTGGATCGCCGCCGCTACCGGCGACGCGCTGCAGCACGCCCCTCAAAACCCGCTTCAAGCCTTCGGTAAGGAAAGTGATGCGGAAGAAGGACTCTGGCGTGGCATAATCCTCCGATGCCATGCCTGCATCGACTGCAGCGAGATTGGCTGCAAACTCCGCCTCCTTGAACCGGTTGGCGAGCACGTCCGGATGCGGCAGCGCGACCTCAATCCACGGGCGCAGCGCCTTGCCCGGCTTGTCCTCGGCATCTTCTTTCTGGCCCAAGGAAAGAGTCGGGCGCGCCGGCGTCGCAGATTCCGCAGCGGGCGCAGCAGGCGCCGCCGGCATCCCGGAATGGCGCTGCGAATCGTAGAGCTTCTTGATTTCCGCGATCTCCGCGGTAGGCGCCTTCACCGCCTTCAAGAGCTGATGCATCGCGTCAAGGAATCGGAGCGCCTCATCATCTTGCAGCGGAATCGAGAGATGCGACGTGGCGTTGCGCGCTTCCAATGCCGTTGACGTAAAGTTCCGTATCCTCCCAGGCGCGGTTAATGAGCGCGAGCGCGGTCTTCACGCCCATGGCGCTGTCGTCGTCTTCGAGCACCTTTGAATATCGCGTGAATACGCCCATGCCCGGTCCGATGACCGATTGCTGCATGTCGACCGGCCCGACGCCTGCCTTGCGGATGTCGTCGATCGCGTCAGGCAGCTCGCGTTTCAGCACACGGATAAATTCAGTGCGGGTGACGACGGGGGCAGTGGGATTACGTTTGCGACAAACGAGAACTATAGAGGAGGCGAGCGCATTCATGTTCGCCTTCAATGCATTTGTTGCTTCCGTGGGCATAGGCCATGCGCAAACTCCTTCTGCGGCCGCCATCAACGGGCTTCCGTCACGGAGGCTCATTGGTCCCACGTGGCGCCACACGGCTGCCACGAGGCGTTTCTCGTTCAGCCAAATAACAGTTCGACGGCGGCTTTCAGGTTCTGAACAATATGTGTCGGCCTTTCGGCGAGATTTGCCTCTTGCCCAGGCCGGTATTTTCCCGTTTGCACGAGAATGCCTTGGAGGCTGGCCGCCATAGCGCCGCCGACATCGGCCTCGGCATCGTCACCAATCATCACGACATCCTCGGGGCCGCAAGCCATGCTTTCCACAGCGAGCTTGAAAAATGCTGGCGCCGGCTTGCCGAGCACGGTCGCGACCTTACCCGAAGCGTATTCGAGCCCCGCGACGAAGGGACCAGCATCGAGGCTCAGCTCATTGTCATGGTCGAGGAAGTTGCGATTTTTAGCAAGGGCGAGAAACTCGGCGCCATGGAGGATCTTCCGATAGGCTTGATTCAAGAGGTCGTAGGTGAAGAAGGCGCCCGCATCGCCGATGACGACGGCCTCGCCGCCATCCGCCGCTAATCCGGCGAAATCCTCGCGCAAATCCGGATGCACGATGAGAAGCGGCACAAGATTCCGGCGTGCAAGGAAGTCACGCGCCAGGGCTGCCGGCGTGAAAAGGTCCTGCGCAACGATGTCGAGACCTAGCCGGGCGACATCGCTCACAATCTGGCGCCGGGGACGGCGGGTCGTGTTGGTGACGAACTTGCAGGGAATGCGCAACTCTCGGATTCGGCGGATAGCGTCGAGAGAGCCGGGCAAAGCTTGGTTGCCGACATAAACGACCCCGTCAAGGTCGATCAAAACGCCTTTGACCATTTTGCCTTCTCGGCCGGGCGGCACCATGCGTGACCATCATGGCTGCCCTTGGTTTGGATAAGTCCGAAAAGCCTGTTGGTTGATCCTGCCCTTCGGCGCCTGTTCAGGCGAGCACCTCTCCGGCTACTCGCTCCTTGCAGGCAGCTTCGGAGTGCCCGCGTCGCTGTGACTCCAAAAGAACGTCACAGTAATCCCGACAAGAGCTGCGGCGGCCAAGGTCAAAAAGAGAGCATATGATGTCAGCCATGCGATCGCCGGGACAGCAAGTGCCATGATGAGGCCGAGAATGCAGATCTGCCATGCAATATGAACACCCGCGACGAAAGTGCCGAGCGCCAGCAGCATCAGAAGCGCTAGCCCGGTTCCTGGTGCGGTCAGCAATCTTTGAACGTCGGATAAGACCACGATGTTCATCGCGACCAAAAACGCTATCCAGTGAAGCATTTGCGTCCAAACCATCCGGAATCGCGCTTCCCTGCCTTGCACATGAAGCCACCCCGTGCCTATGCAGACAACTCCCATAGCCAGAGTCAGGAACTCCCAAAAGCCAATGAGGGGCTGGTGTGAAATGCTGGTGTAGGCCACGCCCAAGAGTGTGAGCACGAGCACGATGATGTAAGGCAACTCCCTAAGCCATAGCCTTGCCATGCGCGAATGGACCAAAGGATGTTCCGCATGTTTTGCCGCTTCCGGTTCGCTCATCCCAATGTTCCAATCTTATGGCTGACGGCGCAGGCCTGATCGACCTAATCTGCGCCTTCAAATTTCCTGTTCGCATAGAAATTTGCAACGTATTTCGCATATTTTCCGGTCAGGTGCCACACTCGCCTTGATGTTTTCAATCGTCGGGTGAGATTTTCGCGATTCGGCACAGGCAGCCTATGCTTTTGAACAGAAATATGTTTGTGCCTTCGCGGGAAATTGTACGGTACGTTTTGATATGGAAGAGGAAGGGAGGTCCCTATGCCCGCACATGCCTCGGCAAGTTTCTTCGACGCCTGGGACACCTATCAAAAGGTCGTTACCTGCGATTACATGTTTCACCGGGAAATCGGCGAGGCGCTGAACCAACTGCTGCGCGCGCACTTCGGCGGCCGGCCGTTTTCCATCCTTGATCTCGGCTGCGGTGATGCGGCGACCCTGACACCCTTGCTAGAGGGGTTGGCGCTCCAGCTATACAAGGGCGTGGACTTGTCGGAAACCGCCTTGGTTCTGGCCGCGGAGAATCTGAAAACCCTTCCTTGCCCGGTGCAACTCACCCAGGGGCATATCTTGGCGACGCTGGCCGAGGACGCCACTTACGACGTGATCTACAGCAGTTTCGCCCTGCACCATTTGCCAACCGCACAAAAGGCGGAATTTTTCCACCTGGCGGCGCAAAGGCTGAGTAAGGGCGGCTTATTGCTGCTTGTCGATGTCGTGCGCGAGGAAGGCGAAACTTTGGAGGTCTATCATCAGCGGTATTGCGAATGGCTGCGCAGCAGCTGGAGGGCTCTCAATGAGGACGAAAAGGACCTTGTCTGCGATCATCTCGTGAATAATGACCTCCCCGACCCTTGCTCTGTCCTTGACGCCCAAGCCCAGGCGGCGGGACTAGGAGTTGCCTTGCGGAGCGCCCGCTATGGCTGGCACTGGCTCTTGTGCTTCAGGCGCGCCTAGGCGCGCGCGTCACCAAGCCGTCATCCGGAATTACGCAGGCCCGCGGCGACGCCATTGATCGAGATGAGGATCGTGCGCAGGGTCCGGTCCGCATGTTCGCCACTGCGCCAGCGGCGCAAGAGCTCGACTTGGAGGTGGTTTAGGGGCGCTATATAAGGAAACCGATGCCTGATCGAGCGGGCGAGCACCGGGTTGTCGGCCAGACGCTCGGTTGTGCCTTGGATCTCGTCGAGCGTTTTGGTCGTGCGCCGCCATTCCTCTTCCAAAATGCCGAATATTTTCGCAGCGAGAGCCTGATCGGGAACGAGTTCGGTGTACCGCTCGGCAAGGCCCATGTCGGCCTTGGCCAGCACCATGTCCATAT
>PLUZ01000460.1 GCA_003162995.1 Methylocapsa sp.
CTTTGCTAAGGTTCTGAACGATGCGGGAATCCTTCTCGGCATTAAAGTCGATATCGGCGCAAAGGATCTGGCTGGTCATCCTGGAGAGACAATCACAGAAGGCTTGGACGGGTTACGTATCCGCCTCCAGGAGTATTTTCAAATGGGTGCGCGTTTCGCCAAATGGCGCGCGGTAATCGCTTTAGGCGATGGCATTCCCAGCTGGGGTTGCATCGAGGCCAACGCGCAGGCCTTGGCCCGCTATGCTGCGTTGTGCCAGGAAGGCGGACTAGTCCCTGTCGTCGAGCCGGAAGTGCTCATGGCCGGCAATCATACACTCGAGCGCTCCCGCGAGGTGACGGAAGAAGTCCTGCTAAGGGCTTTCGCTGCGCTTCAGACCCAACGGGTGATGCTTGAAGGGATGATCCTGAAACCCAACATGGTGCTACCGGGATTGACCTGCACCACTCAGGAGACGGCGGACGAGGTGGCCGACGCCACGGTGAAGTGTCTCCTGCGAGTCGTTCCCGCCGCTGTCCCAGGGATTGCGTTTCTGTCGGGCGGCCAATCCGGTCAACTGGCCTCGGCGCGGTTGAACGCCATGAATGTCAGGTTCAAGGCGCCACGGGCGCGCCTGCCCTGGGCGCTGGCTTTTTCATTCGCTCGCGCGATCCAGCGCCCGGCCCTGGAGATCTGGGGGGGCGAGGAGGCCCACCGATTGGCGGCGCAGCAAGCTCTGTATCATCGGGCCCAGTGCAACCGGGCTGCGCGCCGCGGCGAATACAGTGCCGCGATGGAAACGCCTGACTCGGAACCAAGCATGCTGCAAGTGCGGCATCCGCCGCATAGCGAAAGCAGATTCGCTGATCAAGCCCGGAGCCGATCAGCCGACGCCGCTGGAGCACAAACAAGTGATCGCCACCCAAAATAGGCTGCTGCAGCTTTACTTCATTCGACACGGCGAAACCGCCTGGTCTCTCACGGGCCAGCACACGGGAGTCACGGACATTCCGTTGACTGCGCATGGCGAAGAAGAGGCGCGCGAACTTGAACCATGCCTCCGAAAAATCAAGTTTGCTCGCGTCCTAACCAGCCCGCGCCAGCGCGCCCGGCGAACGTGCGAGCTAGCCGGGTTCGGTGCTTCGGCCGTCATTGATCCGGATCTGTCCGAGTGGAACTATGGCGACTACGAAGGACGGCGCTCCGTAGACATTCGCAAGGAGCGACCGGACTGGAATGTGTTTCGGGATGGTTGTCCTGGCGGTGAAACGCCCGAGCAAATCTCCGCCCGCGCCGATCGCCTCATCTCCCATCTTCAGTCGCTGCAAGGCAACGTCGCGCTCTTCGCGCATGGCCAATTCGGATGCGTACTCGCCGCGCGATGGATCGGCTTGACGGCGATCAAAGGGCGGCATTTTGCGCTCGGCGCGGCGTCGCTCAGCATTCTCGGCTACGAAACCAGCCACCCCAAAACGCCTGTCATAGCTCTGTGGAATGCCGTCGCGGCATCACTGTCAGGGCTCCCATAGGCAGCCAGCGAATTGTTTGACAGCCGATCTGGTGATCAGACCAAGCCGTGCACTAACACGCAACACGAGGTCTGAGAAGACCGGACGCAGTCAGCTCCATCAGCCGGAATGCCGGGACGTTCTCAACGAAATCGACAGCCAAGGCGCAAGCATCATGATCACCTCCGAACCATTGAGACACAGCTCCGAGGCTAAAACCCCTTTGATGAATTGGCGGAAGGCGCCGGGAACGGGCAATCATTGACAAAGAAGACGCGATTAGAGAACAAAAAGCAATCATTGACGAAGGAGGCGATTAGAGAACGGCGCTCGCTGAGCAAGGGTTATTTTGCGGCGTTGCGTTTGATCTGCATTGGCTCAGATTTAAGCGTCGCCTTATTGGCCGGACAAGCTGGTATCGGCTATGCGATATGAATTTGGCGGCCATATCGAGAAATCCGCAAGCAAGGAGGCCAGTTGAATGCCGCTCCCAATCTCCGACGCGCTCGTTTTCTTCGGTGCCACCGGCGACCTTGCCTACAAGCAAATTTTTCCGGCATTGCAAGGGCTGGTTCGTGACGAAGGGCTCAATATACCGATCATTGGTGTTGCCAAGGCAGGATGGTCGCTCGATCAATTGAAAGCGCGTGCCAAGGACAGCCTTTCAAGTCATGGCGGCCTCGATACCGAAGCCTTTGCGAAACTCACCAGTCTACTCCGCTATGTCGATGGTGATTACAATGATCCGTCAACCTACGTGCGGCTGCGCCAGGAACTAAAGGATGCGAGACGGCCGCTGCATTATCTTGCCATTCCGCCGAGCCTGTTTGCGACGGTGGTAGGAGGCCTCGCGCAGCAGGGCGCCGGAGTAAACGCGCGCCTCGTTGTCGAGAAGCCCTTCGGNNAACATCTTCCGGATCGATCACTACCTCGGCAAGGAGCCGGTGCAGAACATCCTTTATACACGATTTGCAAATGCGATGTTCGAACCGATCTGGGACCGCACTTACATCGATAATATTCAGATCACCATGGCGGAAAGCTTTGGCGTACAGGATCGTGGCAAATTCTATGATGAGACCGGTGCGATTCGCGACGTGTTTCAGAACCACATGCTACAGGTGCTCGCTAGCCTGACCATGGATCCGCCGACTGGTGAGGAATGTGATGCCGTACGCGAACGAAAGGCGGCCTTGCTCAAGGCCGTGCGACCGCTAGAGGGGTTACATGTCGTTCGTGGCCAATACGCAGGTTATCAGTCGGTGCCCGGCGTCAAACCCGGCTCGACCGTCGAGACATTCGTCGCAGCCAAGCTTTTCATCGATTCGTGGCGATGGGCCGGCGTGCCGATTTATATTCGGGCAGGCAAGGCGCTCCCCCTAACCGCCACCGAGGTGATGGTGGATTTCAAAAGACCGCCGCGAGAAACGTTCACGGAGATTGACTCTCTAGCGTCGGGCCATATGCGGATGAGGATCAGCCCAGACGTCAACATTGCATTAGGTCTGCGGGTCAAACGTCCGGGGGTGGGCATGGAAGGCCAGAACGTCGAGCTGATCCTGACCGAGCAGGAGACGGCTTTCATTCCGCCCTATCAGCGTCTGCTTGGCGACGCGATGCATGGCCTCGGGGATCTTTTCGGCCGGCAGGACATTGTCGACGCCCAATGGCGCATCGTGGAGCCTGTTCTGGACGAGGTTGCTCCGCCGATCACCTATGCACAGGGAAGCTGGGGACCAGAGGAAGCCAATGAGCTGATCGGGCCGGACGGCCCATGGCACAGTCCGAACCCGACAGCGCTAGGCCCATGACTACGATGCATGACCTCGTCTTTCTTTTCGATGTCGACAATACGCTCCTTGATAACGATCGCGTCGAGGCCGATTTGGCAGCGCGTTTGACCGAGGCATATGGGGTCGATGCCTGCAAGCTGTACTGGGATATTTTCGAACAGCGGCGGCGCGAGCTCGGCTATGCCGACTACCTCGGTGCATTGGAACGAATCCGGCTCGAAAAGATGCACGATCCAAGGGTGCTGCGGATGTCAAGCTGGCTCGTCGACTATCCTTTTGCCGATCGGCTTTATGCAGGTGCGCTTGAGGCTGTCAAGCACCTCCAGTGATGGGGTCCCGCGGTCATCCTCTCGGATGGCGATGCGGTGTTCCAGCCTCGGAAGGTCGAGCGCTCCTTGTCCGTCAAGTCAAAGGCGACGATCTCGCCGTTGCCGGCGTCAATCTGGAAGCCGGCGGCACGTTAGAGAACGCGCAAGCAATGGCCGCGCACGAAAGTCCGCGTACTACTAAGCTTTATGATTGGACGGGCGACGAAATCACGCTCGACGAGGTCGAGCGGATCACGATTTGAAAACGGCTTTGCAACCGCAAAGGAGCGTTGCCGCCTGATCAGCTGCCCCCATGTTTTCTGAGAAAGAAAGCGTTAAACCAAAAAAACAGTGCCGCGGCCGAATGGGCGACGCGGTGGGCGGCAATGGCCACGACGCCATCTGGTCGCGCTTCTTCGGATTTCGACCGGAGCAAAATGGCGAGGGTTGGAAAAACGGCGACCGCTACGACGGCCGCGCCCACGAGGGCGGATGCATTCTCGGGCAACATGTCGCCCGTTCGCACGCCCAAATACGTCACCGCGACGACAAGTGGCAGCGTGGTGGAAGAAAAAAGGGCGAGTGGAAGCAGATCGCGCTGGGGGAGCACACGTTTGTACAAGAGAACCGGAAGAAGGCGGACGAATAGAAAGCCCCAGCAAAAGAGGATAAGGCGAGCAACGCTCGCCGGACTAGTGACGAGTCCAGGCAGGTCTAATTCGACGCCGCTCATTATGAAAAACAATGGAATAAAAAATCCTGAGCCGATCGATGTCAGGCGATACTGGAGTATCTCCACCTTGGTCAGCATTGCGATCATCATTCCGGCCGTATAGGCGCCGAGAACCAGCTCCATGCCGAGCTCATTGGCGAGCGAGACGGCCCCGAAGAGAATCAAGATCGAAATTCGGACCGGCATAACGGAGCTGTCGCCCATCCAGCGCGCGATCATGCGCGACAGTCTCTCCGAGCGCAGGCTCCTTGCGAAAACGATAGCTGCGATCGCAATTGCCANNGACATAACGGCCAAAATTGCTGTCGAGATCGCGGGTTCCGCGGAGAATTGGGATGAGCATGCCGAATGCGGTCGTCGGCAGCACAATCCCGACGAGCAAAGGTGCGCGCACCAGCCCGACCAAATAAAGCAAACCTGTAAAAATGCCGCTCAAGCCCAATGAAACGAGCCATGCGAATGCGCCAAGTCGAAGTGGGGCAACTCCGATTTTATTTGGGTTAAACTCGAAACCCGCCTGGAAGAACAAAAATATGAGGCCGAATTCACCGAGTAATCCGATGGTGCCGTGGCTCGTAACCCAACCGGCGCCACTTGGGCCGATCAATATTCCTAACATTAATTCCAGTATAACCGCGGGCATTAGAATTAACGCGGGCAATCGGGTGAGAAACGGGGCGATAACGGCTACTAAGGCAATAATAAAAAGACTATGATACTGGCTCATAATCGTGTCTTTCGGCGTATCCCGGCGACCTCAATCCTCAAGCGGTCTTCTCCGCGCATCCCCTTCGGACCTTCTCCGCGCCGGCCTTCCCACCGCAAGAGGCTCTTCCTCCGCGCAAGTATTGGTTGAAGGCTACGCTATGGATCTGAACTTGCCGTGCCGAGCGTAATGCGAAAAAACCAATACGGCGAGCCCAATCAACACACCACCCACCAATACGAGGAGGAGTGTTGATTGTTCGAGCCAAGCGACGGCAGGAACTCCAAGAGCGAGTTGAAAACCAACCAGGCTAATGCGCCAGCCGCCGGAGGAGTAGTTGCCAGCTATAAACGTGCCCAGCGCTAATATTGTCATCACCATGAGGGCACTGGCGTCCGCGTTCATCATTTGCTTTACCTCCGAAACAAACACGAGAGATATCGCAAACATAATGGCAAGCCAGTGAATGACCTGTTGCCGGATGAGTAACCACTGCGCCTCCCGGCCATCGACCTCTCGCCACCGGGCAGCCACACAGATTATGCCGAAGAGCGGGCAAAGAATTAACCAAAATGTCGTAACTTCCGGTCGCGCATAACTCGTAAGAGCAACCCCGAAAACGGCAAGGATCAGCATAGTGAAATACGGCCAGTTGCGGATAAGGACACTGCGCAGGCTAAGTCGTGACGCTGGAAGGTCGTCGTCGTCCCATTCGTCGTCAACCATTGTGCTTGCTCCGAGGTAAGGCCGCTCAACCAGCGCGGTCATTCTAGCGCCTTATAAATTCGGCCGGTAGCTCCAACGGGCTCTATCATATTACCAAATCGAGCACGTAACAAATTTCCCCACACGTCCGACTGACGCCGCAGCGACGACTTCACGCAACATCTGCAGGGCCGATGTGCGAAAGGTCGGTCCGTTCTTGCTGGGTGAGATCGCCTTGGACTTCGAGTGGTCAGCGGTGCAAGCAAGCGATTGGCCAGCCACATACTTCCTTGGCGGTTCGGATTTACGCAATTATGCACCCGCCCTTCTGTGGGCGGGAGTTAACGGCGATCGGGGGGCGGCGTTGCCGGCCCCTCTTGCGCGGCGTCGCTTTCCGATTGAGCTTCTGGCTTTTTCCCCTTTTCCTCCGGCCCACCGGGCTTATCTCCCGCCTGTCGGGATGGTGTCGCGTCATCCTTCCCTGGCAACCGTGTCGCGCACATCCGTGCTCGTCCGCACAGCCCTCCTCGCCGGTTGATACCCACTTCCAAAAATCGGTCATGAATTCATAGCGCCCCGCTATGCGTTCTCACCATCGGAGTTCAGATGCTTCGTCGGGCGACGATGAACAGCGTTGGAACGGAAAGGTGAACTTTGCCGTCAATTTGCGGCGGGTAAGCCGCGCTGATTCGAGCTTCGTATTCTTCGAGAAATCTTCGACGTTCGTCTTGATCAAGCTGAGCGAGAAATGGTCCGAGGCCACAGCCCTTCATCCATTCCACGATTTTTGAAGCGTTATCCAGCGTATGAAAGTAGGTCGTGTGCCAAACATCGATTGAACCGCACGNNCTTTGCCGTCCATGATCCCCCCCCGCGATTACGCAGGGATGCATCATATTCGCGTCAGTTCGTGACCCAGGCTGTGTGAAAATGCTCCGTTTGATTTGATTCGCGCGATATGATTCCCAGACGCCTTGTCACGTTGTCGGTGGGCTTGCCATTCAGTGACTTCAGCCGTAACCATCGATGATGACCAAGATCAGCTATAGCGGCTACCGCTTTCCTTCCGAGATTATCCAGCAGGCGATCTGGCTTTATGTCCGGTTCACCTTGAGCTTCCGCGACGTCGAGGATTTGCTAGCGGAACGCGGAATCGTGGTTTCCTATGAGACGGTACGCCGCTGGGTGAACCATTTTGGACCCAAGATCGCGGCCGATCTTCGCAAACGCCGGCCGAAGCCGCATACCAACTGGCATCTCGATGAGGTCTATCTCAAGATCGATGGTCGCTTGGTCTATCTTTGGCGTGCCGTGGATGCCGAGGGTGAAGTGCTCGACGTTCTCATCCAACCCAGACGCAACAAGCGGGCGGCGCCCAAATTGATGCGCAAGTTTTTGAAGAAATATGGCTTTGTCCCAGACAAGC
>PLUZ01000584.1 GCA_003162995.1 Methylocapsa sp.
GTTATTCAAGGAATGCCAATAAATTGAAACCTTAGCGGGAGGATCCGATGAAGGCTTTAAGTGTCATTTGCTCCATCATGATCACCGCAGTGCCGTCTGTGCTCCTTGCTCAAAACAAGCCCTACCCTGACTTTGACTCCATCGCCAAGACCGCTCAGCCAGCCCCGCAAAATGAATCTTCACCCCCGCAAAATGAACCTTCGGCAGCTGACCATCCCAAAGTAACGCGGCCTGGACCGGTTACGCCTTCCGCCAGAATGAATGCGCCCTATCCGCCTGAAAAAGAGGGCTGCCATCACCTCGTGGACGGCAAATGGCAGGAAGTCCCCTGCATCTCTGAAGAGCACATAAAAGATTTTCCGCCCCCTAAACTGGCGAACAGCATCCAATCGACACCACACGGGTTTATCTTCTTCGGACACCCCGGCGGCTACACCAGTCCGCTCGTGTGGGGGTCGGTTGCTATTAACAATTCTTTAGCGATAACCGGGCCCGCGGGAGGCACGGAAACCGACGGGACTGTGAATGCATTCAGCATTCAAACCAACACCAATTATTTCAACTGCTCCACGTGTTCGAGCGGGAAACCTTTCGCTGCCGTGACCGGCGTTTCGAATTCCGCCAGTGCAACCGGGGACCAAGGCTGGGTGCAATTCGTCTATCAGAACTATGCATCATCCGCACGTCTCTGCGTGTGGAATATCGATTTGACGATCGCGTCGAACACCAATAGCGCGAAACTCCCCGGCAGTTCTTCGACCTGGGGTTTCGCCAATAGCGGCTATGCCGGTTACAACGCGGCTTGCGTCGCGGTGCCAACGACATATCCACTGACGGGTTCGGGAGCGGCGAACGGCGAAGGAGAAGTGATTGGGTATATTACGTCTTGCCCTGCCAATTCCAATTCGGGATGTCTTCTCGAAGTTGTCGGCTACCTGCCCTGGGGAGGAGATCAAGGATGGTGGAGCATCGGGACAAAGGATGCGATGGGGCTGAGCGGCAATTGGACGAACGTCAGCGGCACCATCCTCGGTTCCGGCGGCAGCTCAAGCGCAACCTTCACAAAAACAGGGATCGACCAAGTTCTGCGGGCTTATTCTTGCTTTTTGGCACCCTCGGACGCCACCGGATTCGCGCCACAGCCCTGCCCTCCCCCCAACCCCGCTTGGCTGGGCTTCCTTATCGACTTGTCCGGAACGCCTGCCATCTCCAGCGTGACCGGCGAGTCGAACAATTTGACGAATGGCCCGGTGACATTCACGTGCCAGGATTTCGATTGTTGGCTTGAGTACAAATCACAATCACCAGATTGCTCATCGCCTCTTTGCAATTGAATGATGCCGTTCCGGCTTGCTCTTCACGGTAAGAGGGCGTCCGCTTCTTGCCACAGACGGCGGACAAGGTCCCCCGCCGGCTCCGTACGCGCCAAACTCGCGGATTGACCCGCCCAGGCCTGGAGTCGCTCTCTGTCATTGGCTTTTTGCGCATCCTCCCGCATCGCCTGCGTCAGCCCGCGCTGGACCGGATAGGGCGCCGGCGGCGGCGCGTCACACCCGGCGGCGGCGCGCACATAAGCGTTATTGACCGCGCGCCCAAGCCGTCCGCTAAAAGCGCGGGTTAAAACCGTGTCTTCCGGCTCGAGTCCGGCGAGCGCTTCGGCCCATGCTGGATTGATTTTGGCTTCGGGGCAGCGCAGAAACGCCGTCCCCATTTGCACCGCGGAAGCGCCAAGTGTCAGCGCTGCCGCTATGCCGCGCCCGTCACCGATGCCGCCGGCTGCGATGATTGGAACCGATAGCCTGTCGGCAAGGCGCGGAACCAAGGCAAAAAGCCCAACAGATTGGCGCTCGGCCGCCGCCTGGTCGAAGGCTCCGCGATGCCCGCCAGCCTCGATGCCTTGCGCGATGATCGCATCCGCCCCGGCGTTCTGCGCGCGGATCGCCTCGGAGACTGTTGTGGCGGTGGCAAACCAAGCGATCCCGCGCGATTTGAGCGAAGTGACGAATGGGGGATCGAAAATCCCCATGATCGACGACACAACCCGGGGTGCTGCCGCAAGCAGAGCCGCGCATTGCGCTCCGAAATCCGGAGGTCTCGCCTCACCGGCTTCCGGTTTAACCTCGGGGCCCCAATCAGACAGGAAACGCCGGACTTTGCCTTCAGCCGCCTCATCGCGCGGCGGCGGCGGGTCCGGAACCCATAAATTGAGCTGAAAGCCTCCGTTGCTCTCGCGACGGAAGGCGTCCGCCCAGGCCGCGATCCCCTCAGGCTGCGTCAACAAAGCGCCCATGGCGCCCATTCCTCCCGCATTGGCGACAGCCGCGCTCAGTCCTGCGGGGCATGCGCCTGCCATTGGGGCAAGCAGAATCGGAAGATCGAGCCCATAGCGCGCGCAAAATTGTTCCGCGCGGGCACGGGCGAGGGATGTCGCGACACCAGCACGGGGGATCTCTGTTGCAGCCAATGCCGCCTCCGCTACTTGATCCTACGCTTTCATGTCATCATGGCGCGAAAGGCCATTTGGCGCCGCCCCCGACTTGCCCGCGATGACGCAGAAATTGATCGGCGAGCACGCAGGCAACCATCGCTTCGCCAACCGGAACGGCGCGGATTCCGACGCAAGGATCATGGCGGCCCTTGGTCGCGATTTCGGTTTCGGCGCCATAACGATCGACCGTCCGGCGCGGTTGCAAAATCGAGGACGTGGGCTTGACCGCGAAACGCGCGACAACCGGCTGGCCGGTCGAGATCCCGCCGAGGATGCCGCCCGCGTGATTTGACAGAAAATGCGGCACGCCCTCCTCACCGCGACGCATCTCATCGGCATTGGCTTCGCCGGAGAGTTCCGCAGCGGCAAAACCGTCGCCGATCTCGACGCCCTTGACCGCGTTGATCGACATAAGAGCGCCGGCCAATTCGGCATCGAGCTTGCCGTAAATAGGCGCGCCCCAGCCCGGCGGTACATGCTCCGCGACGATCTCGATGACGGCGCCGATGGAGGACCCGGATTTGCGAATGGTGTCAAGATAAGTTTCGAAAAACGCCGCCGCCTTGGCATCGGGGCAGAAGAACGGATTTTTGCTGACTTCGTCCCAATCCCAATTGGCACGATCGATTTTGTGCGGACCCATCTGCACGAGGGCGCCCCGGATGTGCGCGGGCGCGATGATCTTGCGCGCGATCGCACCCGCCGCCACGCGCATCGCGGTTTCGCGCGCCGACGAGCGGCCGCCCCCGCGATGGTCGCGGATGCCATATTTCACGTCATAGGTAAAATCGGCATGGCCCGGCCGGTAGCTGTCCTTGATCTCGTCGTAGTCCTTTGAGCGCTGGTCGGTGTTTTCGATCAAAAGCGCGATCGGGGTTCCGGTTGTCACTTGGCGTTTGGTTTTTTCGTCGTGAAAAACACCAGACAAGATTTTGACCTGATCCGCCTCTTGCCGCTGGGTGGTGAAGCGCGACGTGCCAGGCCGCCGCAGATCGAGGAACGCCTGGATGTCACTTTCTTCGAGGGCGATGAGGGGTGGACAGCCATCGACGACACAGCCGATCGCGGGACCATGGCTTTCGCCAAAAGTCGTGAGCCGGAAGAGATGACCAAAGCTGTTGTGGGACATGGATGGCTCAGCCCTTCTCCTTGAGAAGCCGCCCTTTTTCGCGGTTCCAGTCGCGCGCCTTTTCGGTCTCGCGCTTGTCGTGCAATTGCTTGCCACGAGCGAGCGCGATCTCGATTTTTGCCCTCCCCTTCTCATTGAAATAGATTTTTAACGGCACGATCGTCATGCCCTGGCGCTCGGTGCCCTGCGAGAGCTTGGCGATCTCGCGCGATTTCAACAGCAGCTTTCGCGGCCGTTTCGGCTCATGGTTGAAGCGGTTGGCTTGCAAATATTCGGGGATGTTCGCATTGACGAGATAAACTTCGCCGGCTCTATCGACGCTCGCATAGCTTTCCGCGATGGTGGCCTTGCCGGTGCGCAAGGATTTCACCTCGGTGCCGGTGAGCATCAGACCCGCTTCAAAAGTCTCACCAATTTCATAATTGTAGCGCGCCCGCCGGTTGTCCGCGGCAATTTTTCGTGGGCGCTCTGGCTTGGGTGCCATTTAGGACACCCCGCGCGAATTGGCCTTGTCACGCATGCAAGCTTGCTTAGGCATGAAGAAGCCCGGCATGGAGCATCGCCGCCTTGATCGCGGCTTGCGCCGTTTCCGAGGCGGGCAACATAGGGAGCCGCAGTTCGCCGGAAATCTTGCCAAGCGCGGACAGCGCATATTTGGGCCCCGCCGGATTGGGTTCGACAAACAAAGCCGCGTGCAGCGGGGTCAATTGGTCTTGCAGTTTCAAGGCCGCCGCGAAATCGCCGGCAAGGCAAGACTCCTGCATTTGCGAGCAGAGTTGCGGCGCGACATTCGAGGTCACCGAAATGCAGCCATGGCCGCCGTGCGCCATCACAGCGAGAGCCGTCATGTCTTCGCCCGAGAGTTGGATAAAGTCAGAGCCGAGCGCCTGGCGCTGCAAGGCCGTGCGGGCGATATTGCCGGTCGCATCCTTGACGCCTGCGATGTTCTTCAATTCGTAAAGCCGCTTCATGGTGTCGATCGACATATCGACGACCGAGCGCGGCGGTATATTGTAGATGATGATGGGAATGCCGACCGCATCATTGACCGCCTTGAAATGGCGGTAGAGGCCCTCTTGGGATGGCTTATTGTAATAGGGCGTAACGACGAGGAGACCGGCGGCGCCGGCTTTCTCCGCGAAACGCGCGAGTTCGATCGCTTCTTGCGTATTGTTCGAGCCCGCCCCGGCGATGACCGGCACCCTCCCCTTGGCCTCGCTGACGCTGGCCGCGATCACCTTGCGATGCTCCTCATGGGAAAGCGTGGGACTTTCCCCTGTAGTTCCAGCTGGCACGAGCCCATGCGTGCCGTTGACGATCTGCCAGTCCACCAAAGCGCGGAAACGCGCCTCGTCAAAGTGTCCATCTTCAAATGGCGTGACAAGGGCTGTGATTGACCCCCAGAATAATGTATGTAACTTAATTGCCACAGTTTTGCCTTTCCGCCAATCCGCCCAAGTGACGCCTTAATTCAGGGTCTCTGTTACCCGAGAATCCCCACAAAGACGCGTCCAAGCTGCGCCTAAGGAACGAAGACATAGACACTAAACCGGCTTCCGGAAAGGGTTCTTTGACGAGATCCCGCTGCCGGGGAGACCAGTTTGGGACTAGCCGACAGTGGAAGGGCTTTGGTACCGGATAAGGGCCATTTGAAGTTTGTTAAGGAAGTATCGTTCAAATTTTGTTTCCGCGATGCTTTGTAAGATTGGATGAACCATGCTCGCAAGGCAGTCTCCGTTCGGGCGCCTCCTCTTCGGGCGCATTCCTGGCATTGGCGCTGGCGCGGTCGCCTTTTGCGCCCTCACCGCAGGATGGATTGCGGGACAGCACGCACCGTTGCTGCTAGGTCGCGGCGATGACGGATCCTCCATTTCTTTATCCCCTGCCCTGCCGCCTCTCACCCCGGAGCATGAGTCCAAGGCGCCCGTATTTCCACGCGAACAGGAGGCCCGCGCGAGCGATGGTCCTCCCGCGACGCCGCTCATAGGAGCCACACCGCAAAGCTCGCTGCTCTCGCCGGACCTGCTATCGCAACAAGACCGTGACCTGACCGGTCTTGCCCAGGCGGTCGCGTTTTACAAGTCCGGTGAACTCGCGCAAGGGGACGCCGCGGCGGTGGCGGCAAAAGATAGGATCGTCAAGACGGCGCTGGAATGGATTGCGCTGCGGAGTTTTCCACGCGAAACAGGGTTCGACCGGCTGCAGGCCTTCATGCAGGCGCATCCGGCCTGGCCCGCACTCGATTGGCTGAAAAAGCGCAGCGAGGAATCCCTCTTCGGCGATCGCAAAAGCGACACCCTTATTAAAACCTATTTCAGCGGCGTGGACCCCGAGACCCCGGCGGGCAAGCTTGCTCTCGCGCGCGCTTTAACTAACGATGGCAGGACCGGCGAGGCGGCCGCCCTCGTGCGCGCGGTATGGCGCGAAGCCGACCTCAACGCTCAGCTTGAAGCCAAAGTGAGAAGCGATTTCGGCTTCTATCTCGACAAAGCCGACCATAAATTCCGGGCCGACCGCTTGCTCTACAAGGATGAGACCGCCGCGGCATTCCGTGCCGCCGCCTTGGCCGGTCCCGATGTGCTGGCGCTCGCCAAGGCCCGCGCTGCTGTCATCGACGAAGCACCGAGCGACAAGCTTCTCGCCAATGTGCCCCCTGCCCTTCGGACCGACCCCGGCTACCTTTACGCGCAGATCCACAAGCTGCGCCATGCCGACAAGATCCGCACGGCGGCAGATATCCTGGTCGCCGCACCGCGCGACCCCGCGCTTATCATCGATGGCGACGAATGGTGGATCGAACGCCGGCTTCTCGCCCGCAAGCTCCTCGATCAAAACGATGCGGCGACCGCGTACAAGCTTTGCGCGGAGCATTCCGCGATGTCGCATGAAATGAAGATCGAGGCGGAATTTCATGCCGGCTGGATCGCGCTTCGCTTCCTGAACGACCCGGCGCGTGCGGCGCTGCATTTCGGCGCTCTCGCCAAGCTTGCAGAAACGCCGATGTCGCGGGCACGGGCGGCTTATTGGCAAGGCCGCGCCGCCGAGGCTTCCACCGCAGGCGATGCCGCTGCCACTGCTCTTGCCTTCTACGAACAGGCGGCTGCTCAGCCGGCAACCTATTATGGCCAACTCGCGCGCGGAAAGCTCGGGCTGGTAACATTGCCGATCCGCTCGATCCCTAATGAAACCAAGGGCGACGAGCGCGAAGATTCGATCAAGGTGATCGAACTTCTTTACACCGCAGGTGAAAAAGAGCTGGCGGCTCCGCTTGTCGTCGAGGCCGCGCGCCACCTCGCCGATGAAAGCCAAGTCGCGGCTTTAGCGAGCCTCGTTGCGGGACAACACGACGCTCATCTTTCCCTCACCGTCGGCAAGATCCTAAGCCAGCGCGGCATGCCGATCGATACTCTGGCCTTCCCAGACTATGGCGTGCCTCCCTTCGCACCTTTGCAAAACTCCGTCGCGGTATCCGTCGTCTATTCGATCGCGCGTCAGGAAAGCGCCTTCGACTCGACGGCCGTCTCGTCGGCCGGAGCCAAAGGCTTGATGCAGATGATTTTATCGACAGCGAAACGGACGGCCGAGCATGCCGGGGTCGCCTTCGACGCAAAGCGGCTCGTCACGGACGCTGCCTTCAATGCCCAGCTAGCGGCACGCCATCTGGGCGAGCTTCTGGCCGAGCAGAAAGGCTCCTATATTCTGACATTTGCCGCCTATAATGCCGGCGGCAAGCACGTCAAAGAGTGGCTCGGCGCCTATGGCGATCCACGCAAGCCGGGTGTCGATCCGATCGACTGGGTGGAACGGATTCCCTTCGCCGAAACTCGCAACTACGTCCAGCGGGTTATCGAAAATCTTGGTGTCTATCAGGTTCGTTTCGGCGAGACCGAGGCGGTTCCGGCCGAGGCCCTGGCCAAGGCTCAAGCCAAGCTCTAACGCTTGGCACCCTTGGCACCGCGAAAAGCGCGCGAGCCGACTCCCCGATCAAACACGAAAACGTGACACCGCGCTGTCCGCTGAACATCACGATCAGCAACAAGTTGGCTAGCAAAGATCGTCCGCTCGGCCAAGCGCCCAGCATACATGTGCGTTTCGCTTGATACCAGAGAGTTGTGCGTCGCGTTCTCGTGGCGGAAGGCGGCGTATCACGCTCACAGGCGACTACGCGGTGTCGTTTTTGTCCCGGTGTGGCCAGAACGTGATGCCAAGCCCAATGAGAAGGACAGCGGCCAAGACAAGAAAGAGTGCTGACTGTTTGAGCCACGCGATCGCCGGCACGGCAAAAGCCATGGCGAGGCCCAGAAAACAGATTTGCAAGGATAGGAGATTTACTCCGGCGAGAAAAGTGCCGAGTGCGAGCAACATCAAAAGTACCAGACTGTTTGCAGGCGCAGGCACCATATTTTGAACGTGGGGCAATAGCATGATGTTCATCATGACCAAAAAAGTCGCCCAGTGGAGCGCTTGCGTCCACATCAACCGAAAGCGAGCTTTCCTGTTATCAAGGTTAGGCCATTCCGTGGCGACGCAGACAACTCCGATCGCGATAGCCAAAAACTCCCAGAAGCCAGCAAGAGGTTGGTGCGAAATGTTGGTATAGGCCACGCCGAAAATTGCCAGCGTGAGTACGGCGACGTATGGCAGTTTCCGCCGCAAAAAGCTCGCTTTGCGAGGATGGTCCGGGGGATAGGCTGTATCTTGCGTCACTTTAGGTTCGCTCATCGACAATCCAATTCAGGATAACGAGCCATCCATATAGCGCAGACCCAATCACGGCATTAGCAAATGTCGGAACCAGATGCAGTACACTAACGTTCGCTTGTCGCCGGTGTCAATTGCGATCTCAACGAAAAGCCGCAGTGCAACATCAGCGGCACCGGCCCCAGACTCAGCTGGTCTTTGCTAATTGAGTGTCGGAAGCAGCGTCAGAAGTTGACATGAGGTTCGCTATCCAGCGCGTCGACGGATTCTGTTCCCAGATAGTGAAAAGTGCGATTGTCACGGGGAGACCGATGAATGCCCCCGGCATGCCCCATAGAAAATCCCAGATTAAAAATGCGAACAGCATCACGAATGGTGAGATCGCGAGAGCTGTGCCAGTCAGCATCGGCTCTAGATAGCTGCCGATCACAAATTGGATCAGGTACAAACTTCCGAAAATGAGAGCCGCCATCTGCCAAGATTCGAATTGCGCGGTTGCGAAAATCACTGGAAGGATGACGGCTACAAGCGGGCCAACATACGGAATATAGTTCAACACAAACGATATGATGCCCCATGCAACCGCAAGGTCGAGCCCGATGGAAAGTGTGAAGACAAAGACGGCCAAGCCGGTCACAGCGCTCGCCACGGTGCGTATGAGCATGTATTTCCGGATTTTCTTGGCGATTTGACCGCTCGTTTCCAACAAGCTCCATCCGCTCATTTTCTTGTCTAGCGCTTCAATTTTTGTTTTGAAATCGCCCATCTCCGCCAGCCCAAAAATCAGAAACAAAAAAACTACAAGAGTGAAGCCCATAAAATAATTGGCTTGTACCGCGACAGCCTGGAACACGCCAACGAACGAGGACGAATTCAGGCTAGACAAATCCATTATAAAAAGATCGTGCCCATCAAGCCATTGAGTTGCTCGCAGGTACAGAGACTGGAACCGTTCAACATTTGCCACACCCCAATGAACAACATCGCCAATACTCCAGACAATTGCCAATACAAGAATCGAGAGGACAAGGAGGGTCAACAGAATGGTGAGGATGAGCGCAATCGGCTTCCCCATCTTGATCTCGACTGCCTTCTGGAAAGGCTCGACAAGAGCCATTGTGAAGAGCACGAAAGCGACCGGCTCCAACACGACGCGGCCAAAATAAAGAGCGGCGGATATAAGAACCACGGCGAAAACGGCGGTAACGAAGCGATCCCGTCCGGCGCCCGTTACAATTGTCAAAACGGCTTGCTCATTGCTCATCGTCGTGACCTCCGGTCTTTCGATTGTCTGAGCTTCTGATNNCAGGCATGGACCGCGCCGCAATACCCTCACGTCAATGACGCATTTTCTCATAACACCATGCACCGTACAATTCCGGGGATCCACTCGTCAACGTATCAATGCCGGTCGCGACTCGCTCTCCTTCTTTTATGGCCGCCGTTTGCATCCGTGTCTTGCATGTCTTTAGGCGTGTCACGCGATAGTCATTCATTTGCATGCCGAAGCCTGAGCGGATTTCGGCCGGGGCTCCGGCAATCATGCGCATGGCAGGCGCCGTCCGGCGTTGCTAAATGAGCCAAATTGAGCCACAGTGACCACCCATCCCTTATGATTTAGGGGATTGGGGCCGGGTAAAAAGAGAGGAGACGTACTATGAAAATAAACCTTCATAGATTGGCAGGCACGGGCTTCGGAGCGGCTCTCGCGATCATGCTCAGCGTGGACGTGGACGCTGCCCCTTTGAGCATTGCACAAGCCCCCACGCAAATTTCCGCATTCGATGGCTTGGTCACGCAAGCGTACACTAGTGTGAGAGTGAGGCGCCGTGGCCATCGCACCCCGAGACAAATGGTGCACCGCCATAGAGCGCCGGTCCACCGTGAGAGGACAATGACTCATAGCCCCGAATAACGATTGATGAAAATACGGTCGACGAATGGGGTCTGCGCCATGCCCGAACTCAAGAATATGCCCCAGGCGCAGACCCTTGCGGAATTGTGCTTTGAGGCCGTCCGCCAGCCGTGAGCGTGGCTCGACCACCGTCTCAAAACTTTCATTCAGCGGCTCAAATTATTGTGCGCCGAGTATCCTCTAGACAACGCCAGCCGATGCGGGGGCTGCTGCCCGTCACTTCTCAAGCGCGGCTCTCGTTCCTGCATAGCTATCGTGCGATGCGATCCCTTTAATTGGAGCCCCCCTTGTTCGTATGTACAGGTTTTGCCACCCAGGGCTCGAACGAGCCTCTCGGCCCTTTTTCATTCAAAAGACGCGACCCTGGTGCGACGGATGTTCAGATCGAGATTCTGTATTGCGGCGTCTGCCATTCCGATCTTCATCAGGCGCGCAACGAATGGCACAACACGGTCTACCCTTGCTTGCCTGGGCACGAAATCATCGGGCGCGTGACGAAAACCGGCGCGGACGTGACCCGTTGCAAGCCCGGCGACCTGGCCGGCGTCGGCTGCATGGTGGATTCCTGCCGTGTCTGTGCTGCCTGCCGCGAGGGCTTGGAGCAATATTGCGAGAAGGGTTTCAACCCAACCTATAACGGCGTCGACAAGGACTTAGGCGGCCCGACTTTCGGCGGCTACTCCACGGCGATCGTCGTCGATGAAACCTTCGTGCTGCGCGTGTCCGATAAGCTCGATCTGGCGGGCGTGGCACCGCTTCTCTGCGCCGGCATCACCACCTATTCTCCGCTGCGGCATTGGAAGGTAGGACGAGGTCAGAAGGCTGGGATCGTTGGGCTTGGCGGCCTTGGTCACATGGGCGTGAAATTCGCCCACGCCTTTGGTGCCCACACGGTTTTGTTCACCACCTCTGCGGGCAAGGCCAAGGACGGCAAAAGGCTCGGCGTCGACGAGGTCGTGATCTCAAAAAATCCCGGCGAGATGGCAGCCCACGCGAACAGCTTCGACTTCATCCTCGACACAGTCGCGGGACCGCATGATGTCAGCCGTTATCTTGACCTTTTGAAGCGAGACGGCACATTGGTCCAGGTCGGCGCACCCGAGAAACCCATGGCGGTCGAAATCTTCA
Source organism: Methylocapsa sp. (assembly GCA_003162995.1). Lineage (GTDB taxonomy): Bacteria > Pseudomonadota > Alphaproteobacteria > Rhizobiales > Beijerinckiaceae > Methylocapsa. The sequence continues at coordinate 11,362 of PLUZ01000584.1, forward strand.
GCCTCATCTTCAAACGCCGCAATTTTGCGGGCTCCTTAATCGGCGGCATAGCCGAGACTCAGGAGATGCTCGATTTCTGCGCCGAACACAATATAACCGCCGACGTGGAAGTGATTCCGGTCCAGAAAATCAACGAGGCTTATGAACGCATGTTACGCAGCGACGTGAAGTACCGCTTTTCCATCGATATGCGCTCGCTGAAACAGACAGCGTGATGGGGTTTTGCAATTTAATGCATGATTTCTTCTATCTGACGCACCAAGGTCTTGCCATCGTAAGGCTTTGCTAGAAACCTTCCCTCGCGCGGCAACATCTCCTCGCGAATGTTATGACCAGATGTGAGAACGATTCCGATTCGCGGCCAACACTGGCAAATACGCCTGGCGAGCTCTATGCCATCGAGGGAGCCGGGCATGTCTATATCGGAAAAGACGACGCGGACCTCCGGGTGGGCTTCGAGCAACCACAACGCTTCGTCGGCGTTGCACGCCTGCAAAACAGCAAAGCCGGCCTGTTCCAAGAGATCGACGCCCAAAAGACGTGCGAACGGCTCGTCCTCGACAACAAGAACGACATTTTGCATATTTGCGCACGGCTTAGGTGGTTTTGCTTCCATGCCTGGGTAACATTAGGATTTGACAGAAGTTCCGATAGTTTGCTTTGTTGATTAACAAACCATTGCAGTCCGGNNTGCGCCCTGCCCGGCGGGCACGCGAGCGGACCGTTGGGTGATGGACATGAGCCGGCTGCACTTACCTTTCGAAAGCCGCTTCTACGCCGCGCCCGATGGCCTTAGACTTCACGTTCGCGACTACGGCTCGCCGCTCGATCCCGGCATCGCCGCCGTCTGCCTGCCTGGGCTCACGCGAAATTCCGCAGATTTCGGCCCATTGGCGAGCGCCCTTGCCGCCGGGCTCATCGGGGTGAAGCGGCGGGTGCTGGCACTCGATTACCGCGGCCGTGGCCTCTCCGAATATGACCGGGACTGGCAGAATTACAGTCTCGAAATCGAAAACAGCGACGTGCTGTCGATTCTCACGGCCATGGAGATCGGCGCCGCGATTTTCATCGGGACCTCGCGCGGCGGCCTCCACACGATGATGTTGTCGGCAACGCGCCCCGCTGTCATCCGCGGCGCCGTCTTGAACGATATTGGCCCGGTGCTGGAGCCGCGCGGCATGGCCCGCATCCGTGGCTATGTCGGCAAGCTCCCGGTGCCCCGTTCGATCCCCGATGCCGTCGATCTTCTCAAGGAAACGATGAGCGAGCATTTCAACGGCCTGAGCGAGGCCGATTGGGAGGCTTACGCCAAAATGACCTTCACGGATGCCGTTGGACGCATCGGAGTGCGCTATGATCAAATGCTGATGAAAACGCTCGTAAGCCTCGATCTCGAACAGCCGCTCCCTACGCTTTGGCCGCAGTTCGATGGCTTACGTGATGTGCCCCTGCTCATCCTCAGAGGCACGAACTCCGATCTGCTTTCGGCCGAAACACTTAATGAGATGGCGGCTCGGCATCCAGGCGCACAGATCCATACCGTCAAGGGTCAAGGCCACGCACCGCTGCTGTTGGATCAGGAGACCATAAAGCGGATCTGCAGTTTCGCCGCGGAGATCGATAGCGAGCAAGGGGCATAAGCCATAGCATTGCGCGTGTTGGTTATCAGTCGAGCAATGTTTCGATTCGGATCGGCAATTTGCGAATGCGCTTTCCAGTCGCATGATAAACGGCATTGGCAATCGCCGCCGATGTTCCGACATTGGCAACTTCGCCGACCCCCTTGATCCCGAGCAGGTTGATAATAGCGTCCATCTCCGGCACGAGGATCACTTCGACCGATTTGATATCGGCTCTTCGTGCAGTGCATCGAGCAATGTCATGCGCGGATCGGTGGCCAACGGATACTCTTGGCCATAGACGAGGAGAGCGAACCGTAATTTATGGATGCCTTTTGGCGCGGGCACTTTAGGGCACGCCCTCACGCCGGATGCGCCGGAGCCAAGCGGAATAGCGGCTGTCGTCGCGGACCGCTCGCGCCGCGATCGTGAGCGAGGCAAGAAAATCTTCTTTTGGAGCCGCCCAAGTCCCATGTCGAGAACCGTGAACCTCGGGCCCGGTTCCGGTCGCAATTCACGGCTTCCTCCGCTCGTTCCAACCGCCGCTCGCGTGAGATGGTTTTAAATGGAAACGACGGTTCTACATATCTCTTTGATTTGACGCATGATCTTGTTCGAAAAGTCTGCAAGTTTTGGGGATCATGCTCTAGACAATGGGAGTGCCGCTCCTCTATAACCGCCGCTTCGCCGGAGCTCGCCGCTCCGGCGGCGCCCAGGTAGCTCAGTTGGTAGAGCATGCGACTGAAAATCGCAGTGTCGGTGGTTCGATTCCGCCCCTGGGCACCAT
>PLUZ01000424.1 GCA_003162995.1 Methylocapsa sp.
TCGACGGCTATAATCTTCTCCCATATCTCACAGGCGAAGAGACAAAAGGCCCGCGCAAAGAATTCTTCTATTTCTCCGACGATGGCGATCTGACGGCTCTGCGCTTTGACAATTGGAAACTCGTCTTCGCCGAGCAGAGGGCGCCCGGAACCTTGCGGGTATGGTCGGAGCCTTTCACCCATTTGCGCGTGCNNCAATCTCCGGCTTGATCCTTACGAGCGCGCCAATATCACCTCTAACACCTACTATGACTGGCTGCTCGACCACGCCTTCATGCTGATGCCGGCGCAAACCTATGTCGGCCAGTTCCTGGCGACCTTCAAGGACTTTCCACCACGGCAAAAGGCAGCAAGTTTCACGATCGATCAGGCGCTGCAGAAGCTGCAACAGCCAAGCGGTGATTAAGTTTCGCGGCGCATGAAAGGCATTCATCGCTTTGTGCTGCGATGGGGAAACGGACGCCAATGCAATCTTGTTGGTTCGCGGCGTTGTTTTTCTGCTTGCAGTTCCTGGCGCCAGCCTTCGCTCAGGAAAGCACATTCGCCGGCTACGGGGCTTGCGCCAGTTGTCATGCGGCGCAGACCGAACGCTGGAAGACTTCGCATCACGCTCTCGCCATGCAAAAGGCGAATGCCGCCACGGTCCTTGGTGATTTCGCCAACGCAACGCTCACCCATCACGGCGTCACCACGGTTTTTTCTCGCGATGGCGATAAATTCATGGTGCGGACCGAGGGGCCGAACGGCGCGCCGCATGATTATGAAATCGCCTACACCTTCGGCGTCTTTCCGCTTCAGCAATATCTGATCGCCTTTCCGGGTGGCCGCTATCAAGCGCTCGGCATCGCCTGGGACAGCCGTCCGAAGGCACAAGGCGGTCAGCGCTGGTTTCCCCTTTACCCCTCCCAGATCTTGCGCGCTGGCGATCGCCTCCATTGGACCGGACGCGACCAGACTTGGAACTATCAATGCGCGAGCTGCCATTCCACCGATTTGAAGAAGAACTATGATCTTGCTGCCGATAGCTACGCGACCGGCTGGACCGATGTGGACGTCGACTGCGAGGCGTGTCATGGCCCTGGCTCCCGGCATATCGCCTGGGCGCAGGCGCGTGCGGCCGGAAGCTCTGGATCATCGCAGGCGAAGCCCGATCGTCCGCCTGAAGCCAATGCTATGGGGCTCACCACGAATCTTGAGCGAGCGAGCCCCGGCCAATGGCAGATGAACCCGGCGACGGGCATCGCCCAGCGCTCCGGGCTATTGCACACGCAGGAGCTTGACATTTGCGCCGGTTGCCATGCTCGGCGCAAGGTGATCGCAAAGCAGTTTTCCGTAGGCACGGCGTTTCTTGATGCCTATTTACCTGCGTTGCTTGAGTCCGGGCTCTATCATGCCGATGGTCAGATCGACGGTGAGGTGTTCGAATATGGTTCCTTCATTCAGAGCCGCATGTATCATGCCGGGGTCCGCTGCTCCGATTGCCATGAGCCGCACAGTTTGGCGCTGCGCGAGCAAGGTAATGGGCTCTGCGCGCAATGCCATCTTCCGGCCAAATTCGATGTCGCGGAGCATTCTCACCATCAGCAAGGCGGCGCCGGTGCCCAATGCGTCAATTGCCACATGCCCTCGAAAACCTACATGGAGGTGGACGAGCGGCGCGATCACAGCATCCGCGTCCCCCGTCCCGATCTCACAGTGTCGATCGGGACGCCCAACGCCTGCACACAATGCCATGCTGGTCAAACCGCCGATTGGGCGGCGCAACGCATCGCGGAATGGTTTCCGCATGGCCGCCAGACCCGGCCCCATTTTGGCGTCGCGCTTGACGCTGGCCGCACCGGCGCCGCGAACGCCGAGGCTTTGCTTGATGCGCTGATCACCGATCAAGATCAGCCAGCCATCGCCCGGGCGAGCGCCTTGGCGCTGCTCGCGCCCGTGGCGACCCCCGCATCCGAGGCGGCGGTCAAGGCGGCTCTCGCCGACCCATACCCGCTCATCCGTGCCGCCGTGCCGCGCGCGCTGCCAGCGGCGCCATCGCCTGCGATGGTGGAAGCCGTGGCGCCGCTGCTGAGCGATCCGGTCCGCGCGGTCCGCATCGAAACGGCGCGAGCGCTCGCGGGCGTCGACCAGCACACGCTCACGCTGGAGCAGCAAACCGCTTTCGCCGCCGCCACCCTCGAATTGTTCGAGGCCGAGATGATCGATGCCGAGCGGCCGGAGGCGCATCTGAACCTCGGCCTCATCGAGACAAAGCTCCGTCACCCGGTGGAGGCGGAGGACCACTACCGGACGGCCTTGCGCCTCGATCCGAACTTTACGCCGGCGCTCGTCAATCTCGCCGATCTCGGCCGCATGCGCGGGCAGAACCAGGAAGGCGCTGACCTTTTGCGCAAGGCCATGGCGATCGACCCGGACGATGCGGATATAAGGCACGCGCTAGGCCTCGCGCTCGTGCGTCAGCATAATTACGCCGAGGCGCTTCCGGAATTGCGGCGCGCAGCCGAGCTTGCCCCCGGCAATGCGCGCTATGCCTATGTCTACGCGGTCGCGCTGAATTCCACCGGCTCTCCAGCACAGGCGATGGAGCTGCTTAAAAATACCCACAAACGCCATCCGGCGGATCGAGACACGCTCCTCGCCCTTGTGTCCATTGCGCGAGAGACGGGCGATGTCGCGACCGCGTTGACCCACGCGCGCGAACTCGTCGCGCTCTACCCCACGGACAGGCAGCTTCGCACGCTGGTTCTCGACCTCGAAAAACGCCAAGCGCATTGATCGAATCGTAAGCGCTTGCTCCGATCCGATAGGCTTATCCGCGCAGACTCAAACCATCGCATTGCTACCCTTCTGCCCTTTTGCTTCAGAGCTTTGTCGCGCTCGGTCCGACAATCTCCGGACTTGCCGAGCAGTCCGCGGAACCCCCACTTCGCGGAACCCAGCCTAGCCATGACCGCTTAGGGTCAAAGGCGGACGACGGCACCCTGTCGCCCGCCTCGCCCGCAATTCCTCAGATAGCGGACATTGCGCCTGTCGTGCAAATCTCAAGACATATGAAACAAACTTGTGGCGTTGATTTTTAAGGGCTTCCTTGTTTCAAATCTCTGTTGCACAATTAAGCATGATTTTTGCAATTGCTCACGCCCC
>PLUZ01000464.1 GCA_003162995.1 Methylocapsa sp.
GATATCATCGTAAATGGGCGGGTCATTGCGCGCGGCGAGATTGTTGTTGTCGAGGATGATAATGCACGGCTCGGCGTCTCCCTGACGGAGATTGCCGGACTTGCCAGTACCGCGGTATAAGCGATGGCCTCTCCGGTTGCCTCGAAAAGCGGCCCAAGCGCGAGGGCCTTGAAAGGTCCAGACAAGGCGGCCGCTTTGCTTCTCTGCATGGGAAAGCCCCTTGCCTCCCGGCTGTTGAGGCAGTTCGATACCGATGAACTGAAGCAAATAACACGTTCAATCGCGCAGCTAGGAACCGTGCCGATTCCCACGCTCGAGGCTCTCGTGGAGGAATTCGCTGGCCAGTTTGCAAATGGCGTTGACCTGTTGGGTTCGCCCGACGAGGTCCAGCAAATGCTTGATGGCGTCCTGCCACCGGAGCAGATCGCTGATGTCATGTCGGATGTCACAGGCAATTCAAATCACGCGATGTGGGAGCGCCTCTCGAATGTTCCAGAAGCCGTTTTCGCCGGCTTTCTTGTCAATGAACATCCGCAAACGGCGGCATTCATTGTCTCGAAGATTAGTCCTGCCTGCGCCGCCAAGGTCATCGGCCAATTGCCGCGCGAACTTCGCAATGAGATCATGCGGCGCATGTTGAGCATCGGGCCTGTCACAGAGGCCGCAGTCCGGATTATTCAAGGGCAGTTGCAGGAGGACCTATTGTCGAATGTCTCGCGCCACGTAGGAAGCGATCAAAATGCCAGAATGGCCGATATCATCAATAAATTGGATCGCGATCATATGGAAGACGTCATGCAAAGTTTGGCTGCGGCGCGTCCAAAAACCGCCGATGTTTTACGTAAACTAATGTTTACCTTCGATGATATCGTCAAACTACAGTCCAAGGCACGTAGCGTGCTTTTCGACAAAATTCCTACCGAGTTGGTCGTGCTCGCTTTGAAGGGCACGGATGCGGCATTTAGAGATTCTATTCTTTCGTCACTGGCTACGCGGGCGAGGCGCATTGTTGATAGCGAACTCGCGAGTGGCGGTCCTGCGTTGCAACGTGATGTGCTCAAGGCGCGCCGCACAATTGCCGATACGGCGCTCGAGTTGGCTAGCGGAGGAGAGATAGAACTCAATTCATCGGAAGACGAGGATGAGTTTTTCGACTGATTGGGCGTTGAAGGGCAATGGCGGAACAAGCCGACAGAGAAAGCAGAACTGAAGAACCGACAGAAAAAAAGATTGTCGATGAAGTCGAGAAGGGGAATATTCCGGTTTCCCGGGAAGCTTCTGTTTTCGCTTTCACGATTGCCATGTTGGTCATTACCGTCTTCATGGCGAAGGATTTGCTGAGGTCGGTAGGTTTCATCCTCCGGCAACTGTCTAGCGATCCAAGCGGAGTGCAGCTTCAAAACAGTGCTGATGCGGTTTCATTCTTTAACGCGCTCGTCTGGAAAATAGGTACGCCATTCATTCCCATGCTGGTGACCCTGCTGATGGCGGGGCTTGCTTCCTCGTTTCTGCAGCACGCGCCCCGCATCATATTTCACCGGATCCAGCCGGATTGGAATCGTATATCTTTGATCAACGGTTGGCACCGTATATTCAGCGCACGCGGTCAGGCAGATTTCTTTAAAGGCGTGTTCAAATTGCTCTCCATCGGCATCGTTATTTGGACTGTGGTGCGCTGGCAACAAAATACTTTCATCGATACGATGTCGTTCGAACCCGATGCCATTCCGGAATTGCTCCTCATGATCGCTACGCGACTCTTGATGGTCGTCGGCGTCGTGACAATCCTGCTCCTTGCCATGGATCTGCTGTGGGTGCGCATGCATTGGCGCAGGGATATCCGCATGAGCAAGCAGGAAATCAAGGATGAAATGAAAGAACTCGATGGCGATCCCTTGAAGAAAGCAAGGCTTCGTTCGTTGGCGCTCGATCGGAGACGCAAAAGCATGATCGCGGCGGTTCCCAGAGCAACGCTGGTGATTGCCAATCCCACCCATTACGCCATCGCGCTTCGTTATGTACGAGAAGAAGGCGGCGCCCCCTTGGTTCTTTCGAAAGGCAAAGATCTCATACATCTTAAAATCCGGGAAATAGCCGAGCAGCATTTGATTCCAATTGTTGAAGACAAGCTTTTGGCAAGATCGATGTACGACTGCGTAGAAGTCGACCGGCCGATTCCGCCTGAATTTTACAAAGCGGTAGCGGAATTGATTCACATTCTCTATGCTAAAAGCTCGCGCAAGGGGGGAGCGAAATGAGAGCATCCCATATGATGTTAGGTCAGCGTGACGAGCATGTGGAACATCTGGCGAATGCTGTCAGCGCAGCCTTCGAATCAGTTGCCGCTGAATTGCGGTTGGTCGAGGTCGGTGATTTCATTGCTTTTATCCGCGATGAAAAATTTGCCAATATTCAGGATATCGTCAACTCGTCGGTGGAATTGTTTTTCAAACCCGGGACTGTGTCATTCGGTTGGGGCGCGGACTTCGAACTTGATTGGAATAGTACACCGGTCATCAGGCTCGACATGGAGTTTCGTCACGGCTCCGTGTGGCTCGTCTTCAAACTTATTTTGCGCGCGCTGCAAACGGATGTGAAGATCACGTATTTTTCGCCCAGCAGATCTTCGGGCGACTCAGGGCAGGACTTGGCGGTGCTGATCGAAGCGTTAGCCGACGCGCGGCGGAACTCCGGCGAACGCTAATGCTTTTTTCAAAAATCAGGTGATTTTTATTTGTACGATGGCCTGCTTAGGATCGACCTGGCCTCTGTCATTTCGAACACGCCGTAGCATTTAGGTAACGTAGTGCACTAAGTCCTAGTGACG
>PLUZ01000364.1 GCA_003162995.1 Methylocapsa sp.
TAAGCGTTGTTTTTGCAAAAAATGCTTGATTTTCAATGAGTTCAAAAAGCAAATCGCTCCAAATGACTGCTACAAAAGCAGGTCTTGGAGCCATGCCATTGCATATTTACCGAAGGGGCGCCGTCTATTGGTTTCGGCGGGGCGTGCCGCAAGCATTGCGATCCATAATCGGTAAGGTGGAAATCACATTTTCGCTGAAAACCACTGACCGGCGCACCGCTGAACGTTTAGAGAATATCGAATCGCTGAAGACGGAAGCAGAATTCGACCGCGCAAGGCGCGTGCTAGCTGTGCGCAGCGGGACCGCACCCGAAACTGAGCTATCGGACAGTGAAGTTTGGCTCCTCGCTCAAGAATGGCTTCATTCCCGCGAGAAGCAAGACGATGCTCAGTCGAACATTGACAGCATGGACGCCAGAGAGCGCCTTTTTCTTGCCGGTGATCCTGATTCCCGCGTTCAAGTTTGGCTTCAAACCAGTAAATTCTTGCGTGAGCGCAACATTAACGTTCAGTTCGATACGCCCAGCTATGTCCGCCTGGCTCAGCGCATCCGTGAGGCCATGATTGAGGCTGAAAAGCGTCTTATCGTTAGATATTCAGGGCAACCCGCCACGCTGAATCCGCGCTTTGCGAATATTTCCGCCGCAACACCCCCTAATGCTGGCACCCTTATGCCATTCGAGGAGCTGCTTGCGCGCTTCCGGCGCGAACAGAAGCCTGGACGGTCAGCGAAGACAGAGCCCAAGCGGGCAATGCAAGACCGTCTTTTCAAAAGCATCATCGGCGCGAAAACTCTTATCAGCGCAATTACAAGAGACGATGCCCGCCGATTGCGTGAGGCGGTTCGCGCCGTTCGAAAGACCAATGGCGAGATTGTCAGGGCGGCAACCTCGCAACAGTATTGGTATGCCTTTTCCGCCGTCATGAAATTTGCTGAGGATGAGCGCCTTATCGAGCGGAGCCCCTGTGCGGGGTTGAAAATCGCTGGCGATGGAGTCTTGGCAAAAGATCGCCACAAGGCTTTCTCAGCCGAGGATCTTGAAAAGATTTTCGAAGCACCCTTGTTTCAAGGTTGCGTCGATGACACGCGCAACTGGGCTAAGCCGGGGGATTCGAATCCACGCGGAACCCGCTTTTGGGTCATTTTGTTGGGGCTCTATACCGGCGCACGCGGACATGAAATCTTGCAACTCACCGAAGATGATGTCGAATATGTCAATGGCACCGCTGCCCTGCATTTCCGAAAGCAGACAAAGACGGCGGCAAGCAGGCGCGTTATCCCTATCCATCCCGAACTTATACGGCTCGGATTCCTTGAGCATGTCGATCAGGTTCGGAAGCCAAATAACCCGGGATGCAGGATTTTTCACGACGCACCTGCATCGAAAGCGGGTTACTACTCAGATCGCTTTGGCGCGTGGTTCGCGAGGTTCTTGGATAGCCTTGGAATCACGGACTCGCGTAAATCCTATCACAGCTTCAGGCATTCGTTCGAAGACGCGGCTAAAGAAGCAGCTATCCCGCAAGCTCGCACAAATGCGATTCTAGGGCATTCTGAACCCGGTATGGCCGGCGTTTATGGGTCGGGCTTTCAGTTAAGCACACTTGCCGCTGAGATCGCCAAGATCTATCCCGGTTTGGATCTGTCCCGCCTTCGCAAATAGAGGACGGTAGCACGGTTCGCACCGCGCCGCTTCAATTCCTTCTGAGAAATGGGGGCAAACGGCAGCACTGTTTCATTGAGGGTAATTCTCCCACATTTGTTTCATGCGGTTTTCCCAGCTAGCGAAGCGCATGTCTCGTTCAATTTCGGTCTCGTTAAAAGGGTCATATGTTTTCCGGTCAAAGTCGTCGAGGAGGTTTGACAACTTTTGGGCTTCATCCTTCGTAAGCCTGTCGCCGCCTCTAAAATAGTCGTTTGAAGGATTGATCCAAACGCGGAGCCCATAGTCGGCAAGCCAAGCTATATCGGAAAGGTCTTCTTTCTTCATGATGACGGAAAGTTCTCCGGCTTTCGGCGCGTCGCACTCGCGTCCTCCCGCGAAGCCATGCATTTCTGCAACATCTGCAAGCGCACTTCCGATCTCTCGCATTCTGATCTCACGAACCCCCACACCTTCGAAAAAGAGGTCTATGCGATGTAAAACGGCAAGCCGTGTGGCAATTTCATTGGTGCTTACCCCTTCCCTATTTACCTCCCCTAGCTTCAAGTTCAAATGCGCGATAAGACCTTCCGCGATATGCCTGGCGGCTCTCACCCCTCCTATCCTAATTCCAATTTGAATTAGACCCCACACGGCCAAAGATAGGATTAGGATTGTTAAAAATATGAAAGTTCCAGTCATTTGAAATCCTCCCATCGCCGCGCCTCGTCAGACTGGTCATTCGTCATCAAGGTCAACTGCTGAGACTATAAGAGAGCGGCGGCAAATCGTTTAAGTGGAATGTAAGCAACCGGCAGATCGTTGCCGGATTGTCGCCCGGTCAGCCGCATCCACGTGGATTCACGCTTACATTCCCTTAAACGGTTCGGCGCCGCGCATGGTCGCATTATTCCACGTCTGCTCTCGCGAACCGTCCATGATAAAGCCGGGCATGGCGTTCGTAACAAGCCACCGCTTCCGTCAGCTTGTTGCGGTCGAACAATCCAAGGTGAATGCGTTCACCGTTTACTTGGATCTCAACACTCCATTTTCCGCTGGCCTTATGCCAATGAACGCCCTTATGACCAAAAGTATTATCTCGGCGAATTCCTTGATTCATATTCTGCTGCGACGTAGTTGCCGGTCTGAGATTAAGCCAGCGATCATTCGAAGGATCTAGATCCTCATGGTCGATGGTTTCTGGTGGCCAAACGCCAGTCATCCAAACGTGGATGACATGCGTTACCATGTAGTCCTGACCGTCAACCCCCACCCGGCGATAGCCCTTTGGTGTAACCGTTCCAGCAATTTCGCCAACACGGGCACGCCTGCTGCGATTAACGCGCCAAGTTAGCAAGCCAGTTTTAGGGTCATAATTAAAAAGTTCTTTGGCTCGCTCTTGTGTGATCATTTTAGGGCTCTTCTGTCTGCGCCACGGAAAGCGCAACCACGCCGTCATGCACTTCAAGCGTGGATTTTCCATCGCTGATGACCGCGTGCATCTTGCCGCCAGTCATGAGGGCACGGACTAATTTTGAGCCGCTCTGTTCGGCGTGAATGCGTTCTGCCTCAATCTCTACCGCTGAGAAGCGATTAGCGACCGTTCCAGCTTCGCGCGCTGCGATAGTTACCGCCTTGGATTTCGTTTCAACGGGCGGTGCCTGTCTCTTAGTGAGTTGTTTGACCATGTTGTTTCCATTGATGTTTTGAGCTCTTGACAGATGCCAATAACATCCGATATAACACAGGAGCATCTGCTAATCAATACTATGGGGTAAAATAAGATGATGGCTCGACCAAAAGCAAAGCAGACGAAGTTGCCACCTATATCGGTTCGGTTTTTTCCTGATGTGATGAAAGCACTTGAGAAGGCGGCAAAGGATGATCGCCGTGCTTTATCGGTGATGGTTGAGCAACTTGTCGAAGACGTTCTACGTCAGAAAGGCTACCTCAAATGACATTCCGAACTCAGTATCGCCCAGCTACCCAACAATCTCGCCCTATCCAACATCCACTCGCACCCGTGCTGACCGTAGCCACTCGCTTGGTCGGCTTTGCCGTGATCGTTGTAGCCTTATTGATCTTGCAAATGCTCGTTGTTCATGCCGAGACAGTGCAAGCGAGTTGCAAAGGATCTTTCGAAAAATCCGGCGGGTATGTTGACCGATTCGGGTTTCCACAATGGCAAACCAATGAAATGGGCGATTGCGAATTTAGCCGTTCCGATACAGCGGCAATGTTTCGGGTCTGTGGCTATGAAAAGTTTTGCCAAGTCTCTGGTATTGCCAAATCATGGCGCGAAGGCGTGTTGAGGTTTGTTCACGTTACTTCAATCAATCGCATCGATGCGAAGGAGCCTTCGAAATGAGATACAGGCCCACACTCCAAGAATCGCTTGAGCCCGTCTTCGTCTTTGTTACGAGGGCATTGCGTACTTTTGGTCTGTTCGCCTTGATCGCGATAATTCTGCTAGTGGCTCAAGACAACCTAGCACGAGCTGAATCCGCCCCCTGTTACGCTGGAGAGGGCGAGCGCGTGACCTTACGTGGAACCATCGTGCAATCGACTACTCTTGAAGCAAATGACGGAACCGGGGAGCCTGCTCATACAAAGTTCACGGCGGTAGCCCTGGAAAAGGCTGTCTGTTTTTCTGGGTTTTCCGCGCCTGAGTATGTGCTTAGAATCTGTTCCAACATCTCGCAGAAAAAGTGGCTCGGGCATCGCGTCATCGTGATCGGCACTCTCTACATTGACGAAGACCTTTGTTTTACCGTTGAGCAGATAAAGGATGCACCGCAAGAGAGTGCCAATAGTGCGCCCCCGGCTCCGGCTAGCCCTGACCCAGATAAGGTTGACGATTCGAAGCTTGCAGAGGTTTCCTGCCACTGGGTTTTGAGGCCAGATCGCGGAACCGATGACTCCATAACAGAGCACGCGGTTGATCACCTTGAGGCGTTCCGCGATAGCGGCAAGCTGCCTGAGAAATATTTTTGGAGCGCATGCACCATGTACGAATACGTCTTGGCGGAATGCCGCGCAAACCCGCGTGCGTCGTTGCTTGATGTCGTCAACAGTTTGATAGCCAAAGTGAAAGCTGGGAAAGAAATGCCGGATATGCCGCGCCCCTGCGGCGCGTGAGGGAGTACCGAACATGATTAGACGTTTTGTCGTTTGGCTCGTACTCGCTGCAACGCTTCTTTTGAACCCATGCGCATCGCGTGCCGACAATATCCCCCAATTTTACGACTATACGGACGCCGATCAATCGTTGGCGGCTTATCAGTACCCTGAGGGGTGCCCAGGCTGTGCGAGTGCCTTCAAGCCCACGGGTAAAGTCGATTTATCAGACCCAGTTGCATACCAATATCGGACCCGGTTGAGGGAGGCTGCTAGACAGCCACCGAATTTCAATGTGGTTTATCGAGTGGTCACATGGGGCTGCGGCACTTCCTGTGCGAGCGGCGCAATAATTGATGAGCGCAACGGCCATGTGATTTGGCTCCCGTCAGTTGAATTCAATAACGTCATTTACATGATTGATAGCACCCTAATCATGCTCCAGTTGTCCGTTGGCGACGACGATCCGTCTCACCGTACAACATCATTCTGGTATCTGGAGAATGGAGCTTTTAAACAGGTGAGTGCCGATCTTAGCGGATGTCGATGAGAGACCGTCGTTTTACCCATTGAAAGGAATAGGGCAACGGCAAACGAGAATGAAACACAAGGCGCGACTGAAACTCCCGATCCTGATACCTTTGCAGAGCATCTCGGCAAGGAAATGGTGGCATGCGGATATGACTTCATCAATGTCCACTCTGAGCATTCCCCTTCTATTCCCATGATCGTTGCACTGTCAGTCTACGGGGTGCCAGGGGAGAGTACCTTTCGAACCCGCTACGATTTCGTGGGAGGGGGAGGCGACCATCTAGATCGCCTTCATTCTGTGGTCAGACCGCTGCGGGACGCCCACTCGATTGCCCTAGAAGATCTTCGGCGGGCAGAGTTGGAGGCAATCCCCCTGCCACCTAATAGAACTGGATTCAATTGAACCTGGGTTCATTAAACGAGAGAATGGACGCGCTGCGGGTGCTGATGAAATTGGACAGAGAGTGCAAAACCAATTTGACCTAAAACACGTAATGTGAGGATGAGCAATGAATTTGGAGGAAATTGCAAAACTTGCACCGATCGCCACAGCTTCAATCGCGCTGTGCGCATTGATTGTTGCTTGGATTTCCATAAATACGCAAAAGGCGGTGGCCCGAAAACGCGCCGCGATTGATGTGTTTTTTAAGACAGAGATGGATAAGGAAATGCTTGCCGCATATGGCGGCTACACCGCTGGTCTTAAAAAGCTAAAGGAAGCCACCTCAATAAAGGAATTTTCCGATACGCCAGATTATCAATCGATTCGGGCCTATCTCGACGTCAATGAATTGATATCTGTAGGCATCAATCGCAAGGTGTTCGATGAACGCGTATGTTACGGGTTTTGGCGTACCATCCTCACGACCGCCTGCCGGGACGCCGCCAAAGTAATCGACCATGCCAGAAACCAACCGAATGGCGAGCGGACCTACGACCAGCTTTTGCTTGTAAATGCCCGGTGGAGCGGTCGCCCGCTGATTTGGCAGTGCTGGCGCTATTAATCCGCTAACGCGCTAATTGTGCTTGTCGCGTGTCGTAGTTCGACATTGCCTGCTGGTCGCCATCCCGCGGTAAAAGTATCGAGCTCTTCTCCCGTTTGAGCGTTCCATCATCTATCGTCTCGAAAGATGACTGGGAATGGAATCACGTATTGACCGATATTGTCCAAGGCAGCATCATCACGAGCCTCCGCTTACAGGGCTCAAGGCAGCACCTATGCGAGCGCCACGCCCCGACTCCGAGCGTAATCCCTATCAAGAACTTCGCGCACAAACCACCACATCCCGGTCGATATAAGAAAGCCTAACAGGCACGCAAAAATCCCAAGATTGGATTAGGGGGTCTAAAGCTGCATGAGATCGCCCGCTCCCAAACCCTTAATAATCCATTGTCCGAGGCGGTTCACTAGCGGCCCCCGACAAAATATGTGCCAACCCAACCAGGGCCAGCGTCGGCGCCAAGGCTCTTCATAAATTCGATTGCTGGTATGTCGCGCTCAACCGGCGGGCCGTCCGCGCCTCTCAGGAGCAGNNGTTAGCTCAGTGGATCGGACCCAATGACCCTCGCAACGTAATTGAAATTGTACCCAAGAGAGTAAAGATACGCCCCCTCTTCGGCTGACCCCGTACCGTCCGCTACCCTGAAGTCCGAATTATATGCCGCGTGGAACATAATTATGGTGAAGGTATCCTGTTCCATTGTCTTGCCAGCTGCCCAGATCATCGCGCAAGCACTGAGGCAGCCACCATGCTGTGGCACGCGGGTTGACCAGCCATTGCGGTGGATCAGTAGCCCGATATTAATTCCATCTTTTTCAGCACCGCCAGGACCAACAAGGTCGACACGCGCTTTGCGAATGCCTTTGACGCGCTCCACAAACCTGGCGTAGTCACCGGGCTCAATTTCACCACTGACCGTGATAAGCGCGCACGTCGGATCACCGTCGCCGCACGACTCGAAGCTGATATCAGCTGCCGCCACCACTGGTGAGCTTGCCAGCATAGCCAATAATCCAATGACGATTAAGAATACAGGCATTCATTTTCTTTCTTTACCCGACATTCCCCAAATGGACGCTGGTTCCGGTCAAGTCTGCGGCATTCTGGGGTTCCTGGCAAGCTCGGAGCACCGCCAACGAGCTTGCGACGGGTGTTGGGACATGCAGAATGCGAGCAGCGCG